>BQJH01000386.1 GCA_021604605.1 Hyphococcus sp. | reverse complement strand
GTGACGGGCAAACTCGGTCAAAAGTAAAACCGCGCAAAGAATTCTTTGAAACGGGCATAGCCGATCTTGACGCCTTTGCCGCTGAGCAGGAGCGCGTAGAAATGAAACGTGCGCCAGTCGGAGCAGGGAACGAGGGCGGCGAGAAGCGTCGCCCCCGCACAGAAGGCGCCAAGCCATCGACCAGAAAAGTGCGTGGCAAAAAGCCGTTTCGCGGCTCAGGTTCAGACAGTGCTGGTTCTGGTGGGGCCGGAGCAGGTAAATCTGGTTCCGGTAAATTTGCCCAAGAGGGTGAGGCCAAGTTCAACGGCAAGCCGAAACGCCATAAGCCGAAAACGGCTTCTAAATCAGCGGGCAAGCCTTCAGGCAAACACGCTTCAAAGCCGGGTTCTAAAACTTTCACTAAGTCCGGTGAGCAGAAAACCGCCAAGCCAGGCGCCAAATTTACCCCAAAAACAGGCGGTAAGTCAGGCGAAGCCAAACCGGCAAATGCGAACTTTAAAAAACGCCGACGCTCAAACGCTAAAAGCAGAGCGGCTTAGAATGTTGGGGTTCAACGTCTGTTATACAGGTATTGAACCCTTTCAGGCCCTGACAGATTATCTGCAGTAAATTTTTCATCATCACTTAAAGTATCATATATTTCATCAAGGGTTTTTTCACGCCTGATGTTTGATTTTGGTTCCCTAAGAGGGGACGGAGCTACTGCTTGACCAAAGTTCACAGAGGTAGTTGTTACAGCTTCTTTTATGGCAGGTGTTTTTTTTATAGATTGCGGTGAAGCCTCAGTGATTTGTTGCGCGCTAATAGGATCAAAATTTGATAAATATTTTGGGCCAAGGTCGTTATAGACTTTTACTGCGTCATAATACTGACTTGGTCGATAGTTTTGAGGCTTGGTATCATACATAACAAAAACAGCCTCTCGGCCAGGAAAATAGTATGTATACGATTTAGGACCGCCAGTAGTAGTGGCTGTTGCATTTGTAGTTCCGTAGTAACTGTTCCCGATAAAACGTCCGCTCGTGCTTCCTGAAATGGTTGTGGTGTATGGCGAATAAGTGGTGAAGGTTTCTCTGCCGCCAGTGTTTATGCTCTCTGTGACAACATAATATCTATAACCCGCCTCAAGTGCTTTTTCGGCAGCTTTTAAAAAAACATAATCTTCAATACGCCCATCGCTTGAGAGGGCGTTGCCACTTCCGTTGACTAGTAAGACATTATGGCGTGCCCAATTTGACTCCACTCCTGCATTGTAACTTGTGCATCCTGTAAGAAAGAGGACAAATATAAATAGTGCGCGCATAATCATGCTCCCTGTAACGAGACAGAAGATATGTTTCTTGAATTAATCCTTGGTTAAGTGATCCGTTTCGTGACTTTGTTAACTAAGCAGTATTTGCACTGCTATGTGGGCTTCATAGCAAAGTATGGAATTTTGAATGTTCAGGGCTTTGAGGCTTATGCTGCGGCTAACTCGCGTCGTAATGAGCTTGCAATCTCTAGATTTTTGACCTTCTAGCCTTGCATTTTGCAAAATTGGCGGTAAGACACCGCCTTCGCCCGTAGCAATGCGGGCGTACCTGTCCAAGACTGCTGGTGTGACCACGTTGTGTAAGGTTGCTTAATTTCCGGCATAGACAAAAGGGAAAAGGATCAGTCCTCTCGCCGGTAAGGTGGGTTGTCTGGCCATAGACCTTCTGGGGCAGGCTCTTGAGCGTGATGAACGCCGGGGGCCTTTTTGGTTTCCGATATTCAATACGCTTTGATCGCAGCCGTAAGACTTGCCTTTCCTTGCTGGATTGGCGGGTTTTGCATTAACCGAAGGGATACGTCCTATGGACAGAACCCAAAAAGCGGAAATGGTCGACTGGATCGGCGGCGTGTTCGATGCGAACACGGTTGTCGTGGTTGCCAACCAGGGTCTCACGGTCACAGATTTTGAGACTTTGAGGGGCGAGTTGCGCAATACCGGCGCCTCAATGCGGGTGGTGAAGAACCGTCTCGCAAAGATTGCTATCACCGGTAAGCCAAGCGAGAAAATCGCTCATCTATTTGAAGGCCCGACCGCAATTGCGTTCTCTGAAGACCCGGTCGCAGCGGCGAAAGCCGTCAAGAAATTTGCCAAAGAGAATGACAAACTGACCATTCTTGGCGGCGCAATGGGCGAAGAAATCCTTGATGAGAACGCTGTGAACGCACTTGCGTCCATGCCGTCTCGTGAGGAGCTTCTGGGCTCAATTGTTGCGGCTATCACATCACCAGCATCCAACATCGCAGGCGCAATTGGTGCGCCGGCATCGAATATCGCTGGCATCCTTGAAACTCTGGAAAATCGCGAGGCCGCGTAAGCGTCTCGATCTAACCACCCTTAAAGACAGGAATATCTGAACAATGGCTGATCTTAAAAAACTTGCTGAAGAGCTTGTTGGCCTGACGCTTTTGGAAGCGGCTGAGCTGAAAAACATCCTTAAAGACGAATATGACATCGAGCCTGCTGCTGGCGGCGCTG
>BQJH01000385.1 GCA_021604605.1 Hyphococcus sp. | reverse complement strand
GCGGCCCGGCCATACCGATTGTGCCTGCAGCTGTTCTGCATGATCTCAGCAATGACGGTGACAAGGAATGGGGGGCAAATCCACCCTATCACGCCCTCGGTATAAAAGCATGCGAGAGCGCCAATAAGGAATTCGCCCTGGGGTCTGTCGGCGCCGGACGCGGCGCCATGGCGGGTGTCAAAAAAGGCGGGCTTGGGTCGTCTTCCCTTGTTCAAGACCAAGGCTCGGCCGAAAAAATTACGATTGGTGCGCTTGTTGCCGCAAACCCTGTTGGCTCAGTTTTCATGCCTGATGGTAAAACGTTTTATGCGTGGCCATGGGAGCAAGGAGATGAATTCGGCGCAAGGGCTTTCCCTGAAAGCCGTGATGTCGCCGACCCCTTCCCGGATTATTCAAGATTGGGCGCTCGAACCCAGCCCGGCGCAAATACGACCCTTGCTATCGTTGCAACTTCAGCAGATCTGACCCCGGAAGAAGCAAAGCGGGTCGCCATGATGGCGCATGACGGTATTGCCCGCGCCATTCGCCCCGCTCACACATCTTTTGACGGCGATATTACATTTGCGATTGCAACAGCTAAAACACCGCTTCCGACAGCAACGCCAACGCTAAGGGCGGGCCTTGTGAGCGCTATCGGCGCAGCGGCGGCAGACTGCCTTGCACGAGCGATTGCCCGTGCGGTCTATCACGCCGAAGCGTAGGACCGCCTTTTACGGCGAAATGAATTTTCCCATACCACACGTATTTCGTTCGCCAGGGTCATCGGATCAAATGGTTTAGGCACCACCGTGCTGGCGCCCGCCATCAGATATTCATCAATTTCACTGGGCTGCACTCTTGCTGTCATATAAGCGATGGGCGTTTCATCCAGCAACGGGATACGCCTTAACGCATCAAGCGTCGCCGGACCATCCATACCGGGCATCATATAATCAAGCAAAATAAATTCCGGATGAAAACTTTCTACGACCTCGAGCGCCCGCGCACCGCCTGTACAACACTTTACTTTCATTTCGCCTATGGTCTCGAGGGCCATCGACGCAACCATCAAGATGTCTTCATCATCATCAATACACAAAATTCTTTCTAACTCCTCAGGCATATTAAGCCGCCTTTCTTTCCTCTATAATATTGAGAACACATGCTGCTATGTATTCTTCTGAAATTGTTGACTTCACCAGACTTAACTGCGCTCGAGCATGATAAAATGCAGGTATCTCTTCCGCAGACAGAATGATAAATTCTGGATTTACCCCTGACTGTTTTTCAAGCTCATTGATAAATTCGAGCCCATCTCCATCTGGCATGCCCGGATCAATGATAATCAGAGCATACTCATGACGTCGCATGACTATCCATCGCTGTGCGCCAAGCCACAAGAGTGAATAATAGTGGCGCCAGCGCGGCTATTGCCGCTGCAAAGAATGGATTTGAGAGCCAACGGGTTTTCATGTCAGCCTACCGAACATGTCGCCGGTTATGTTGATGCTATTTTCCACGAGGCCTCTTCAATGAGTGATCGTCGCCAACCAGGACATCAAAAACCAAAAACCTAAAAAGCATCTAAACTTTAGGTTGTATATTTTTTAGATTAAAATTAAGGGTTTCAGCGCGAAACTTTTCGTTAACCAACAAGTTCGTTTTATCATCGCCTTACGGCCCGTTCTTTGTATATCTTTGGGCAACCAGGAAACCGGCCGATGCGCGACATTCTCTTAGTATCATTTATTGGACTGTGCCTCGCAGCAGCAATACGCTACCCGTTCGCGGGGCTGTTAACCTGGGCCTGGTTTACATTGATGACGCCCCATCAGGCCGCGTTCGGGGTTTTTGGCATTCCCCTCAACATGGTCATCGCGGCTGTAACCCTGGCGGGGTATGTTTTTTCCGGTGAAATCTCGCGCTTTAAGTTTGATCCTATCACCAGCCTTCTGATTGCGTTCGCAGGTTGGTTAACGCTCAGCCAACTCTTTTCCCTCGATAGCGAAAACTCTGCGATTTACTATGAGCGGTTCATGAAGGCGCTCGTTTTTATGCTCCTCTGCATACAAATGACCCGCGACAAGCTGCGTTTTAACGCCGTCGTCTGGACCGGCGTTCTCAGTTTGGGATTTTTTGCCGCAAAGGGCGCCATTTTTACTGCTGTCACTCTTGGCGCCTACCGAGTCCAGGGACTTCAACAAACTGTATTGGAAGACAATAATCATTTCGGCATCGCCATCGCGACAATTCTGCCCCTGATCCTTTACCTACGAGGGCAAGTAGCCCGACCATGGATGAAAACTGCGCTCCTTATCCTTTTTGGCCTTTCGATTTTTGCGGTTATTGGCACCCATTCGCGTGGCGCTTTTCTTGCCCTTGTTGCGTTTGGCGGTTTTTTCTGGCTCCGCTCAAACCGAAAGCTTTCAATTCTTGCAGGCCTGACGCTCCTCATCATCCCAGCCATTATATTTATGCCCTCCAAATGGACTGAACGGATGGGAACGATCAGCGAGGCCACCCAGGACGCT
>BQJH01000384.1 GCA_021604605.1 Hyphococcus sp. | reverse complement strand
GTGGAGGCGGGCCTGGATCCGCAGAGTCCGGTCATCAGGCGACTGTTGTATCTGGTACGCCAGCTTATGGGTTTTCCGCGGCATCTTTCGCAGCATGTTGGTGGTTTTGTTATCTCAAACGGTCCACTTTCAGAACTGGTGCCGGTGGAGAATGCGAGCATGCCTGATCGTACGGTTATTCAGTGGGAAAAGAACGATCTGGAAGACCTGGGGTTGCTCAAGGTGGATGTGCTGGGTCTTGGCATGTTGACAGCCATACGTCGAAGCTTTGACCTGATAAAAAACTATGATGGGCGTGAATATACGCTTGCAAACGTACCTGCTGAGGATCCACTGGTATATGACATGATTTGTGACGGAGACACCATGGGTGTTTTCCAGATCGAGTCACGTGCGCAGATGGCCATGCTGCCACGCCTGAAGCCGCGTTGTTATTACGATCTGGTCATTGAGGTTGCCATTATCCGGCCAGGACCAATCCAGGGGGACATGGTTCATCCGTACCTGCGCCGTCGCAGCGGTGAGGAAATTGTCGAATATCCCAGTGAAGAAGTAGAGGAGGTCTTGCAACGTACGCTTGGCGTGCCGATCTTTCAGGAGCAGGTAATGCAACTTGCCGTTGTTGCGGCCGGCTTTACTCCCGGTGAGGCGGATCGTTTGCGGCGGGCGATGGCGGCCTGGAAGCGACGCGGTGGGTTAGGACCCTTCGAGGAGAAGCTGATACGTGGTATGCGAGAGCGTGGTTATGAAGAAGACTTTGCCCGGCAGATATTCAAACAGATTCTTGGTTTTGGTGAATACGGATTTCCGGAGTCGCATTCAGCCAGTTTTGCTTTGCTTGTCTATGTTTCCTGCTGGCTGAAATGCCATGAGCCGGCAACATTTACCTGTGCGCTGTTGAATAGCCAGCCGATGGGGTTTTATTCAGCATCACAACTGACGCAGGATGCGAGAAAACATGGTGTAGATGTTCGTCCGGTAGACATAAACCAAAGTGCCTGGGATTCAAGTCTTGAACGAGGCGAGGGTGGGAGGCCGGCGTTGCGGCTTGGTCTTCGGCAGGTTAAGGGCTTATCTGAAGATGCGGGAGAAACGATTACCCGGCAGCGGCAACATGGCTCATACCAGAGCATTCAGCAATTGCTGGAACGTACAGCACTGAACCGGCGCGAGCTTGGTGCACTGGCCGCAGCGGGCGCATTGAAGACACTGGCCGGTCACCGGCATAAAGTGCGCTGGAATGTAGCCGGGGTTGAGGCGCCATTGCCGCTTTTTCCCTCACTGGATCGTTACGAGGCAACGCCCATGTTGCGAAAGCCTACTGAAGGACAGAATGCCGTCGCCGACTATCAGAGTCTTGGCCTGACGCTTGGTCGACACCCCATCGCATTATTGCGAAAGCGCCTTGACAGTCATCACTACATCGCTGCGGAAGGGTTGAAAAAGCTAAGCACAGGACAACGAATCGGTATTGCAGGACTGGTTATTACGAAACAGCGGCCCGGAACGGCAAGTGGCGTTACCTTCGTGACACTTGAAGACGAAACAGGGTGCAGCAACCTCATTGTGTGGAAGAAAACCGCAGATGAACAACGCGATGTGTTGTTAAATGCACGCCTGATGGGTGTGCATGGAAAATTGCAAAGAGAGGGAAAGGTAATTCACGTCATCGTGCACAAAATGCTCGATCACAGCGACATGCTTGGGGAGTTGAGCGTCAAATCAAGAAACTTCAGATAACCGCACTAATCGTCGTCGTCACCGAACTCAATAGCATAGGTATCCTCAAGCGATCTTTCTTCAGCAAGTTCCTCAAGGCGACTGCGAATCGCCTTCCTTCGTGCTGCGTCCTGATCTTTTTCCTTTTCGATGCTGGCAACTAACTCTTCAACGTTGATTTCGACCGAAACATCACCAACGTTGTCATTGGATTCATCATCATCGTCGCCAATATCATCAAGATCGTCGAGCTCTTCGTCGTCGCTGTCCTCAACATCAAAAACTTCTTTTTCGACTTCACTGTTCATCTTCATAAACCCCGGTAATAAATCAGGTCAAAATCCAAAGATTAGTCCAATTGCGAATTCATGAATGTTGGTATACCGCGAAAATAATGCATGCGCAAGCACCGCATCGACACTTTTGATAACACGCTAATACTCTGACAAAACAATTGCTTATCAGCGCACTGTTAGCGGATCAGGTTATTGATTTCAAAAATTGGCAGCAGAATTGCGAGGACGATTACCAGCACTATCGCGCCCATAACGATAACCAGCAAAGGTTGCATTACGCCGAGAAGGGTTGTCACCAGGCCATCGACTTCGCGTTCCTGATTTGTCGCAGCCCGTCCTAACATGTCCTCGAGCCTGCCACTGGCCTCGCCGCTGGCGATCAGGTGTGTTGTCATTGGTGGAAACATCTTGCTGCTGGCGAGCGAGCGGCTGATCATCGCGCCCTCGCGAATTCGTAACGTGGCCTCCTCAACTGCCTCTCGCATAGGCAGGTTCACGACAACC
>BQJH01000383.1 GCA_021604605.1 Hyphococcus sp. | reverse complement strand
CGCCTATCTACTAATCTCAGCATTATAGTCATTGACGTTAAAATACGCCGCATAACAGGGATAAACGAATGAATACGCGAAATATTGTGATTTGGGGCCTCGTGATCGTCTTTTTCTTGATCGCGCTCCAGATGTTCAAATTTCCGGCCCCGGGCCCAACCCCGGCGGATTTGAGTTATTCTGAATTTATCAGCCGGGTTGAGAGCGGTGAAATCAGCACAGCAGAAGTCGCCAAGACGCAGGTGACAGGCTCTCTGTCTGACGGTTCAAGCTACATCGCAACAATCCCAGAGACAGGCCAGACGGCAATCGCCGATAAGCTAAACGACGCCGGTGTTCGCACTTCAATTGAAAAGGAAGAAGAACTGCCGGTTCTTCTCTCCCTACTGTTCAATATTCTGCCGTTGATTATTTTCCTCGCTTTTTTCTTTTTTGTGATGCGCCAGATGCAAGGCGCCGGTGGCAAAGCCATGGGCTTTGGTAAATCGAAAGCAAAGCTCCTGACTGAACGCCAGGGACGTGTCACCTTCGACGATGTGGCGGGCATTGATGAGGCAAAAGAAGAGCTGGAAGAGATCGTCGAATACTTAAAAGATCCGATGAAGTTCCAGCGTCTCGGGGGTAAAATTCCAAAAGGTGCGCTGCTCGTTGGCCCGCCGGGAACTGGTAAGACACTGCTTGCCCGCGCGATTGCTGGTGAAGCCAATGTGCCGTTCTTTACAATCTCTGGGTCTGATTTTGTTGAAATGTTTGTCGGCGTCGGCGCCAGCCGTGTACGCGATATGTTTGAGCAGGCGAAAAAGAATGCGCCCTGCATTATCTTTATTGACGAGATTGACGCGGTAGGACGATCACGCGGCGCTGGTCTTGGCGGCGGCAATGATGAGCGAGAGCAAACGCTAAACCAGTTGCTGGTAGAGATGGACGGGTTTGAGTCCAATGAAGGCATCATCCTGATCGCGGCCACAAACCGCCCGGATGTTCTCGATCCAGCGCTCTTGCGCCCTGGTCGTTTTGACCGTCAGGTTGTTGTGCCAAACCCTGACGTTGTTGGCCGTGAAAAGATCCTTCAGGTCCATGTAAAAAAAGTGCCGCTGGCCCCGGATGTGAATGTCCGCACAGTTGCGCGGGGCACGCCCGGTTTCTCTGGCGCTGATCTCGCTAATCTGGTGAACGAAGCTGCGCTTCTAGCGGCGCGTCGCGGCAAGCGTTTCGTCACCGCTAAAGAATTTGATGATGCAAAAGACAAAGTGCTCATGGGCGCCGAGCGTCGCTCTATGGTCATGACTGAAGATGAGAAAATGCTCACCGCTTATCATGAAGCTGGCCATGCTCTTGTCGGTATTACTATGCCCGGTTCTGACCCGGTCCATAAGGCGACGATTATTCCCCGTGGGCGGGCGCTTGGCATGGTTCAATATTTGCCGGAGCGCGATAAGCTTTCCTTTAGCCTTGAGCAGATGAAAGCACGCATCGCCATGGCCATGGGTGGCCGTGTTGCCGAAGAGCTGAAGTTTGGCAAAGAGAAAGTCACCTCAGGCGCCACGTCAGATATTGATCAGGCCACAAAAATCGCACGCGCTATGGTTACGCAATATGGCCTGTCTGAAAAATTAGGTCCTATCGCATACGCGGAAGATGAAGGCGAAGTATTCCTCGGCCAATCTATTGCCCGCTCGAAATCCATCTCCGGTGATACAGCGAAGACGATTGAAGATGAGATTCGTCGTATCGTGACGGAAGGGTACGAGAAAGCGCGTGAGATTCTGATTGAACGTAATGATGATTGGGAAGCGATCTCACAGGCGTTGCTGGAATTTGAAACGCTTACTGGTGATGAAATCACGCAGCTCTTGAATGGTGAGAAAATCGTTCGCGAAGATCCTTCCGATTCGCAAGACCATACGCCGCCATCTTCTGTGCCATCGGCCGGCGCGCCTGTGGGCAAGAAAAAGAACGATGACAGTTCAGGCGGTATGGAGCCTAGCCCGGTTTAGCGGCCAGTCTTTACGCGCCTTGGATGAGAAAGTGGGAGTTGGGATGGTGAGAGCTGATCCCTCAGCCATGGGTTTTATTCCTTCAATCAAGATCATGGGCATCGTCAATGTCACACCGGATTCTTTTTCTGACGGCGGGCAGTTTGAAGATGTGCAAAGTGCAATCAATCATGCCTTGCAGCTTGTTGAAGACGGCGCCGACATTCTTGATATCGGCGGTGAGTCGACGCGGCCTGGAGCAAACCCTATTTCTGTTGCTCAGGAAATGGCGAGGGCGCTCCCGGTTATTGAAGGATTAGCTGGAATAACTAGCGCCAAAATATCTATTGACACGCGCAATAGTGAAACGGCCGCAGCCGCCATCGAGGCAGGGGCTGAAATATGGAATGATGTTTCTGCACTCACTCACTGTACGGATAGTACGGAAGTAGCGGCCGCATTGGGCTGTGAGATTGTACTGATGCATGCGCAAGGTGATCCGCGTAACATGCAGAACGACCCTACTTATGTAGATGTCGTTGCAGAGGTGATGGCCTAT
>BQJH01000382.1 GCA_021604605.1 Hyphococcus sp. | reverse complement strand
TTATGACGAACGTTTTGATGACCCAGACCAATTGGAAGAGATTTTACAGGAAATCGAAAAGGAACCGGCGCTGACCTCTGGCGCGGAGGAAATCGCCCTTTCCGAAGCGAAAACGCCCACACCTTCAGCGCCAGACCGGGGTTCTCTTACCGTCGGTGACCCAAAGGCAATTGATCTGTCCGAAGGCGCTCCCGCGCTATATGCGATCCGTGTCGCCGCGTTATCCAGCCTTGCCAATATTGATGCTTTACGAGCCAGCCTTGAGCCGATCGGGCCATTGCGGGTTACACGGGTCGAGAGAGACAATGGGGCTGTGTTTTACCGTATAAATATGGGGCCTTATGGGCTTTCAAATGATGCTGATCGCGCCTTGGAGGCGGTCCGCAAAGCAGGGTATAGTGATGCGTCACTGGTCATTATTACGCCCTGAAATAGCGACAATGGCCGATTAAGTGATGAGAAGTTTAAAGGAGTATTTTCCCGTGCGTTACCTGACAGTTTTCTTCGCCGCAATTATCGCAAGCCTTGGCGCTGTTACAGCGGCTGGCGCACAGACCATTGAGACGCCTGCGGAATATGCGCTGATTATGGACTACCGCACAGGTGAGATCCTGTTTGAAAAAAATGCCCGCGTCCCGACTGCGCCGGCCTCGATGTCCAAGCTGATGACAGTCGCGGTGGTCTTTGAAAAGTTGAAAGACGGATCGCTCTCGCTCGCAGATAAATTCGATGTCAGTGAAAAAGCATGGCGCAAGGGCGGCTCTAAAATGTGGGTGCGGGTTGATACTCAGATTGAGCTTGAGGACTTGTTGCGCGGGGTTGTTGTGCAATCGGGCAATGATGCCTGCATCGTGATTGCGGAAAATATCGCTGGTTCTGAAGAAGCTTTTGCCGATCTGATGAATCAAAAAGCCCGTGAATGGGGGCTTAACGATTCTACTTTTGCAAATGCAACAGGCTGGCCGGACGAAAACCAGAAAATGAGCATGCGAGATCTGGCGCTTTTGACTCGTAAAATCATTTATGAATATCCGGAATATTATGGCCTTTTCGCAGAGCGCCAGTTCACCTGGGAAAAAATCAGTCAACCTAATCGCAATCCTATCCTGGACACTTTTGACGGCGCCGATGGTTTGAAAACTGGGCACACAGAAGAATCCGGCTATGGTCTTGTAGGTTCTGCGGTTCGTGATGGTGAGCGGCGTATTGTAGTTGTCAATGGCTTGTCGTCAGAGCGTGAGCGTTCAACAGAGTCCACAAGGTTGATGCGGATTGGGTTTAACGATTTCACGACCAAGACATTTTTTGAACCGGGATCAGTTGTCGGCGAGGCAAACGTTTTCAAAGGCAAACAGAAAACCGCCTCGCTGGTCGTAAAAGAACCTGTGCGGATGATCTTGCATCGCTCTCTGCTTAATGGCGCCTCGGCAAAAGTGATTTATGAGGGGCCCGTCTCTGCGCCGGTCAGCAAAGATCAACAGATTGGCTACCTTCGAGTTTCCGGTGAAGGCGGAAAATCCAAGGAATATCCTCTTTTTGCCGCCGCTCCAGTGAGAGAACTGAGCGTTTTCGGTAAAATTGGTCTGGCGGCCAAGACACTTCTGGCCAAACCGCCGAGCAAAGAAATTGAAGCGGCGCAGTAAATGAACGGCGCTCACCAAGGCCATAAACAATCTGGTGTCTTTATCAGTGTTGAAGGTGGGGATGGAGCCGGTAAATCGACCCAGATTAAACGCCTGTCCGAAACGCTGCTTGCGTGCGGGCGAGATGTTATTGTCACCCGTGAGCCAGGTGGTTCTGAAGGCGCTGAAGCCATTCGGGAACTGCTCGTTAAAGGAGACAAGGATCGCTGGTCCCCGCTCAGCGAAGCTTTGCTGATGTATGCAGCAAGGCGCGATCATTTAGAGAAAACAATCTTGCCTGTACTAAAGCGCGGCGGTGTCGTCATCACTGATCGGTTTGCCGATTCCACGATGGCTTATCAAGGGCTCGCCGGTGAGCTTGGCGTTAAAAACGTAGAGGCGCTACACGAGCTTGTTGTCGGGGACTGCAATCCAGATTTGACGCTTATTCTTGATACGTCAGCGGCGGCAGGGTTAAAGCGTGCAGACGCAAGCACTGGCGAAACGCGCTTTGAAGAAAAAGGCGTTGCTTATCAGGAAAAAGTGCGGGATGCATTTTTGACAATCGCCAAAGCAGCCCCTGAGCGGTGCGCGGTGATAGACGCAACAGGCACAATTGATGAAGTCGCCGCCTCGATTGAAGCGGTCATTCAAGAGCGCATTCCGGGCCTGATTGAGCGGTAAAACGGCTATCATTGCCGCTCTAAAATGCGTAAACCAGCCTCATGAGTGAAGAGCTAACGCCCCCCAGTGAGCGCGCCGACCAATTCGGTCGTGCGGACGTTGAAGCGTCATTGCGCGCTGCCATGAGCGAAGGGGCGCTCTCGCATGGATGGATCATCGCCGGGGCAAAAGGCGCCGGTAAGGCGACGCTGGCTTATCGGGTGGCCCGAGGGCTTCTCGACCCTGCAGCTTTGGAG
>BQJH01000381.1 GCA_021604605.1 Hyphococcus sp. | reverse complement strand
CAGAACGGCTTCGTCCTTGAAAGATTGATTGCCAGAAAATTCATCACCAAGAAGGCTCTGAAAGAAGCCCTCCATCCACCACGATCCCATGGTTTCACCCGGATGCTGGCGCGCAATCACCCACAGGTTTTTCTTATTTTCTGATGACTCACCAATTCGAAAATAGTCGATGTCCTGCCCGTCCAACGTTTGGCCAAGAACAGCATGGTCAAACCGATTGGCGCCTTTGATCTCTTTAATGAAAGACTGGTAGCGTGTGACCGGATAAGCGGCAAAATAGGCGTAATAAACCTGATCTTGATCGGGTGTGTGGTTGATCGTCAATGTTTGATGATCAAATTTTGTATCAACCCGAAACCAGTCCTCCCCATCATAGGAGGCAACGGCATTATAATCTCGCCATCCGCCAAGGTAGGAAGCGCCATTGGCGTTGGTCAGGTTCATCGTCAGGTTTTGACCTGACGCGCCGTCAACCCGGTAATAAAACCACTGGAAAAATTCAGCTTTTCCGTCTGGCTTGATTTCTAATTGTATGTTGGAGGCATCGGAAGCATCACGGCAAAGGATATTGGCGTGATCAAAGTCACTGGATATTTTTATCATAATAATACTACTACGCGAAGGTTACAGGGATGGATTACTTTTTCTCCCCCGAGAACGGCGCCAGAATTTTACTGGCGACTTTCTCTATGCCTTCTTCTCGATAATCGGCGGCACGACCTTAATATGGGTTTCTTTGAGCTGTTCTGGACCGGGTTCCGCCGGGGCGCCCAGCAACAGATCTTCCGCCTGCTGGTTCATCGGGAACATAGTGACTTCCCGAATGTTCTCCTGATTAGAGAGCAACATAACAATGCGCTCAAGCCCAAGTGCGCAGCCACCGTGCGGCGGCGCGCCATATTTGAAAGCGTTCAGCATACCGCCAAATTTATCTTCAACGACTTCGTTGCCATATCCGGCGATATCAAACGCTTTATACATAATGTCCGGACGATGGTTTCGGATGGCGCCGGAGCCCAGTTCATAACCATTACAGACAATATCGTACTGGAAGGCTTTGATGGCGAGATAGTCCTCGTCCGTCTTAGCGGCCTCAAGGGCTTCCAGACCGCCTTGCGGCATGGAGAATGGGTTGTGGCCAAACTCAACCTTTTTATGTTCCTCGTCCCATTCATACATCGGGAAGTCGATGATCCACGCCAGCTCAAAACTTTCCTTATCAGTGATCTCAAGATCCTCACCGATTTTGACGCGAGCTTTCGCCGCGACAGGCAGAAATTCCGATGGCTTACCGGCAAGGAAAAACGCTGCGTCTCCAGCCTTCATACCCAGTTGCTCGCGCACCGCTTCTGAACGCTCCGGTCCAATGTTTTTCGCCAGCGGGCCTTTAACCTCGCCTTCAGCGAAAATCATATAGCCCATGCCCGGCAGGCCCTGCTTTTGCGCCCAACTGTTCATACGGTCGCAAAAAGCGCGACTACCGCCGCCGGGCGCCGGAATGGCGCGAATTTCGTGGCGCGGATCAGCATCAAGAATGGAGGCAAAGACTTTGAAGCCGGAGCCACGGAAATGGTCAGACACAATCTGCATCTCAATCGGGCAACGCAAATCCGGTTTGTCGGTTCCGTATTTTAATATCGCGTCATCATAGGCGATTAACGGAAACGGATACTCGGTCACTTTTCTATCGCCAGCAAATTTGGCGAACACATCACGCGTTACCGGGCCGACGGCGTCAAATACATCCTGACGCTCGACAAAACTCATTTCGAGATCAAGCTGATAGAACTCACCGGCGGATCTGTCAGCGCGTGCATCTTCGTCACGAAAACACGGGGCGATCTGGTAATACCGGTCGAACCCGGAAACCATGATCAGCTGTTTGAAAATCTGCGGCGCCTGCGGCAGCGCATAAAACTTGCCGGGATGAAGGCGCGATGGAACGAGAAAGTCTCTGGCGCCTTCTGGAGAGGACGCGGTCAGGATCGGGGTTTGGAAATCCGTAAAGCCTTTGTCTTCCATTCCATCGCGCATGGCTTTTACCACTTTGGACCGCAGCATAATATTTGCGTGCAGCGTATCTCTGCGCAGATCGAGGTAGCGGTGCTTCATCCGAATGTCTTCTGGGTAGTCCGGCTCGCCAAAGACTGGTAGCGGCAGTTCATCAGCTTCCGACAGCACGTCGAAAGAAGTGATTCGGATTTCGACCTCACCGGTCGGCAGGTTCGGGTTCACGACATCCGCTTCACGGGCGACGACCTTGCCTTCAACCCGGATCACGCTTTCCTGACGCACCCGCTCAACTTCAGCGAAAAACGCCATTTCCGGCTCAACCACCAGCTGTGTCAGGCCATAATGGTCACGCAAATCAATAAACAAGAGACCACCATGGTCGCGTTTGCGGTGCACCCAACCAGAAAGCCGAACGGTTTCGCCGACTTGAGGTTGGCGTAATTCGCCACAATGATGGGTGCGGTAAGCATGCATAATGAAGTCTCGTTGAAATCGTAAATAAGGATTGGCCGGATTGGCCTTCTAAGCCCTGAATGTCAAGAGATTAAGCCGCTGACGGGCCCTCGCATGACGCC
>BQJH01000380.1 GCA_021604605.1 Hyphococcus sp. | reverse complement strand
GACTGAACGTCCAAACCGATTATGCCTTGCGGCTTTTGATGCATCTGGCTGTTAATGGTGAGGCGCTTTCAACAATCGCCGAGATTGCCACTCGGTATCGGATCTCAAAAAATCATTTGATGAAAGTCGCCCATATTCTTGGCAAGGAGGGGGTGATTGAGACCGTACGCGGGCGATCCGGCGGATTACGTCTTGCGCAAAAGCCGGATCAGATTGTGATCGGCAAAGTCGTCCGCGTGATGGAGGCCGACCTTGTTCTTGTGGAATGTTTCCAAGGCGGTGAGTGTCTCATTACGCCAGCCTGCCGACTGAAAAGTATTCTGGGGGAGGCGTTAAAGGGTTTTCTTGATGTTCTCGACCAGTACACGATTAGCGATCTAGTTTCTCGCAATAAAAAACTGCACGGCCTTTTGTCTGTCGAGGCGGCGTAATGGAATCGGTTGTTCAATCCGCGGACGCGCGCCGTGCAGAGATACAGGCATATGCAGAAAAAATAGGCATTGATGACGCCTATATATCTGTCCTTGTAGAGACTTTTTATGAGAAAATACGCGAGAATCCGCTGATTGGACCCATCTTTGATGAAGCCATCGGTGATGATTGGGCCCCGCATCTGGCGCGCATGAAAGATTTCTGGGCCTCTGTTGCGCTCAATGCCGGGCGATATTCCGGCAAGCCGATGCCGAAACACAAGAGGCTGTCAAAAGCACGAGCGTGGCATTTTGAGATTTGGCTTGCACTCTTTGAGCAGACGCTGAAAGAGACGGCGCCGTCGCCATTGGTCGTTGATTATTTTATGGAGCGCGCCAACCGGATCGCACAAAGCCTAAAACTTGGCATGTTCGGCGCAGCGGAGATTGTTGGGAAGAAATAATGTTATTTGGCGCTGACCGCCTCGTTCGGGAACGCCAATTGCTCGCGATCGCGCCATGCATCGGTCACGTAGTTCAAGATCAGGGATTTGCGTACGCCATTAATCTCGCGCGTTTGAAACCCATGATAAGTGTTGTCACCCGGGACAAACGCCATCGCCATGTTGGGCGCGAAGGGGGAGCGTTTCGCCCAGCTTTTATCGGTGTTAAAAATATCTGTGCCGAGTTGGTCGTGCCCGACATTGTCTGAAATGTAGATTAAAACGGTTAGTTTTTTTACGCCAAGGTCAGTATGCGGTTCAAGCCAGAATCCCGTAACGTCCTGAGCGTACTCAAACCGGAGATACGTTCCTTCCAAATCAATAGCAAAAAAATCTTGCAGTGTCTTGACCATAGCAGAGGCTTGAAAAGCATGGGAGAGGGTGCTGATAGAAGGGTGCTTTTTGATATTCGCCTGGTCAAAATAATGGCGCTGATCATTGTGTAATTCACGCTTGCCAGAAACACCGCCAAGGTCAGGTGTTGGAAATTTTAGCTGTTGCACATCTTGTAAAATTGAAGTGGGAAGCAGTTCCGATAAAACCCAGTGGGTATAGGGACTCTCAAATCGCTCAGATGTAGCCAAAGCACCTTTAATGCAAGTGAGAACCTTTTGTTGTTCAGCCTCGGTCATACAGCGTCTTCGCCGGTCTCGCCGGTGCGAATGCGCAAAACGTCTTCCACCGGTAGGATAAAGATTTTTCCATCGCCAATTCGTCCGGAATGCGCAGCAGTTTTAATGGCTTCAACGGCGCGCTCAACCAGCGCGTCCTGCACCACGAGTTCCAGTTTAACTTTCGGGAGAAAGTCGACAACATATTCCGCGCCGCGATAAAGTTCCGTATGCCCTTTCTGGCGGCCAAAGCCACGCGCATCCATCACGGTCAGCCCTTGCAGGCCAATCTCCTGAAGCGCCTCTTTTACGTCATCGAGTTTAAAAGGCTTAATGATGGCTTCAATTTTTTTCATCGCGCTCGTTTTTTCTTGTTCCTGTCTTGTATGTTCAATTTAGGCTTACTTATCAGCATCTGGCTTTTATTTAGCCGTGATCGTCTGATAAGAAAGAGCGCGGGCCGGGAAAGGTGTCAAGCGTGAACGAGTTTATTCTTCTATCATCCGAACAAATGCGGAAAGCCGAAGGCGCCGCGATTGCCGGTGGGATATCGTCTGCTGCGCTGATGGAAAATGCCGGACAGGCGGCGGCGGATGTCGCGATGCGAGGCTGGACGGCGCGGCCAACGACTGTGGTGTGCGGGCCGGGTAATAATGGCGGAGATGGTTTTGTCATAGCGCGCAAGCTGAGCGAGGCGGGCTGGCCTGTTCGCGTGATGTTATTGGGCGGGCGTGATGCACTCAAAGGCGACGCCAAATTGATGGCGGATCTTTATCAGGGCGAAGTCACAGCGTTTGCGCCTGATGGATTGGCGGGCGCAGGACTAATTATCGATGCCCTTTTTGGGACGGGTCTTTCTCGCGAGATCACTGGTGAAGTGCGGTCGATAATCGAGGCCGTGAATGTAAATCCAGCGCCGGTGCTCGCGGTGGATCTGCCTTCTGGCATCCATCCGGATACGGGCGCGGTATTAGGTGTTGCCGTTCAGGCGGTGCGATCGGTGACGTTCTTCAAGAAAAAGCCTGGACATGTGTTGTTTCCCGGCCGGGCTTTTTCCGGCGCTGTTGATGTTGTTGATATTGGCG
>BQJH01000379.1 GCA_021604605.1 Hyphococcus sp. | reverse complement strand
ATAAGCTTGAAGCGTTGAATATGGATGTTCTCGGAAAGATTATTGAAAAGTCATACAAGACGACGAAGAAAAAATGGGGCTGAAGGCTCTGCGATGTTCGGCTTAACAAAAAGCCTTCGATCAAGTACTGATCGAAGGCTTTTAGTGTGTAACTTGACTGGTTCCTATTACTAGTCAGGACTGCGATAACGATGAACGAGCCGGGTGGTCTTGCCTCTGAGGCTATCAAACCAGGTGCTTTGTTCGTCATCATCCGGGTTGTTGTGAATTTTGTCGCTCGCGCCATCGAAGGTGAAGCCGGCTGAGGTGATATCTGCCTTCATGACATCTTCGGAAATTCTGTGCCATTCGGCGCTTTGTTGTCTTGTCGTCCCGTCGGGCGCTTTGTGTTCGATCACCGCGAAGACACCGTCTGGTTTGAGGACGCGGCGAAATTCTGAATAATACCTGGCAGTGCTTTCCGGCATCGTTTCGCCGGATGCTTCATTGTAATGCAGATGGTGAATGATCAAAGATAACATGATCATGTCAACGGTGTTATCTTCATAGGGCAGCGGGGCACCGGGCTCTGTAATATCCAGTGAGATATTTCCGAACTGGTCGTAATGTTCTGTTAGAGCGCCGATGCGATCATTGATGCGTGGCCCGGCTGTGTTTTGGGCGTGAACGCGGCCTTTGGGGCCGACAGCGCCGGACAGGATTTCTGTGAAATATCCAGCGCCGGAGGAAATATCGACAATCCTCATGCCGTTTTCGATGCCAAAGAAGGTGAGCACCTTAGCCGGTTTGCGCGCTTCGTCGCGCGCGCGATTATCATCCGTACGCAGTGGGTTATCGATCCCGGCTTTAATGTTGGCTGGTGTTTCGCCGGCATAAGATGTTGCACTTAAAACTGTGATGGCTGCAGCGGACAGGATTGCCAATCGTTTCATAGATCACCTTTAAGATTGATTTGTGTGCTTGATATCATGTGCTGGCAAACGTTGCGCGTTTCGAAGCCGGATGCACCTATCTAAGCGGTAATGTGAGCCAGTTGAGCGACAGAGTGATGGTCAATTCACAATCACGTGTAGGCGCCATTTTGCCGTATTCCAGCCGTCTTCTGCATCGGTTCTGCCGCGCAACATCTAAGTCTCTGGTGGTTTCCAGTAAAGTTGAGTGACGGAGTGTGGAGATGGCAAAATTATTTAGCGCAAGAACGCCAGTTTACGAAAGCCCGCCGCTTTCTGAGCGTGGCTTAGGGTTGAACGGTCCTTTGTCGGGCCTCCTTGGCAAGTTGAAAGATACAGGTCAGGGCGCATGCGCCGGGTTATTATCTCTGCTTGGCGTAACCCATATGACGAGCGCACAATCCGGGTTCGGAAGTGTTGCCAGTGAATTCGAAGGCATAAACTCGCTTTGGCAGAATTTAAGCGCCAATGGTCTGGCTGGGCCGGTGGAGCTTCTGGGCGGTATCGTTTTGTTCTTTGCTGCACGACGCACCGTCTCACGCACAATTGGACTGCTTGGATTTGTCGCTTTCGCAACCGCTTATGCAAATGGCTATAGCGTCTCGGAAATGCTGAGCGTGTTGTCACAACTCATGGCGAGCGCCTCTGAGATGTTGGCGAATGTCGCTGCGACAGAAGCCACATAGAGATTTAATCAGGCGCTTGCTGACAACACCATTTCGCGCCAACATTAGCGTATGGATTTTACAGTTACACAACAGCAGGAAAGCGATTGGCCTGATGTTTGGCGCGTATTAGAGCCGATGATGCGCGCGGGCGAAGTTTATCCCGTGCCGCGCGATGTCAGTGAAGCAGATGCACGCGAATACTGGATCAAAAAGGATGGCTATAATGGCATTGCGCGTGATAGCGCTGCTGACGTCATTGGCGTTTATTTCCTAAGACCTGATCAAGGGGGGCCGGGCAAGCATATCTGCAACGCAGGGTATGTCATAGCAGAGGCTGCCCGTGGGAAGCGCTACGCGACGGCGCTTTGCCTCCAGTCTCAGGACCAGGCGAGGTCCATGGGTTTTACCGGAATGAAATTTAATCTTGTTGTGGCGTCCAATGTTGCTGGCGTCAAAGCGTGGCAACGGGCTGGAATGGAAATCATCGGGACCGTGCCGAAGGCATTCGACCATCCCGAACTTGGCCTGGTTGACGCCCATATCATGTTCAAAACCCTCACATAATCAAAACGCGCCTTGCCGGTGTTGCCGCGAACCCGCTATAGACCAGCCTGGTCCTCTTTTGCCTGCTGGGCCGTTCAACTGAAAGTCCCTCGATGTCTCGCATTCTGATTACCTCCGCCCTGCCATATATCAATGGAATCAAGCATTTGGGGAACCTTGTGGGCTCAATGCTGCCGGCTGATGTGTATGCCAGGTTTGAGCGTCAGCGAGGCAAAGATGTTCTCTTTATCTGTGCTACTGACGAGCATGGAACGCCAGCTGAACTGGCCGCGCGGGCGGCGGAACAAACGGTGCAGGACTATTGCCGGGCGCAATATGAAGTTCAGGCGAGCGCTGGAGAGGCGTTCGGGTTGTCATTTGATCATTTCGGGCGGTCGTCTAACGCGCCGAACCAGGAGCTGACCCAGCATTTTGCAAAAGTGCTGGAAGACAATGGTTTGATCGAGGA
>BQJH01000378.1 GCA_021604605.1 Hyphococcus sp. | reverse complement strand
CCAAAAGCCGCCGCCTGATTTTCAAAACTTTCCGTCATAGGGTTATGATAGCATTGATGGTCAAGCAGCGCCCAGTAAAATGAAATTCGTCAGAAACGTCCCTTTTGCGTAGGGGGTGTTGGCGGTGGTGCGCAAATGCTGATCCCGTAGCAGGTGATCCCTCTTGCGCGCGAGCTTGGGCGTTGATACGCCTCGCATAAGATTATTGAGCAAGATCAACGAGGTTGAGCAAAAACCCATGGCGATTGATAAAGAAACGGTGCGCAAGGTCGCCCGGCTGGCTCGGATTGCCGAGCCGGAGGAACGGCTGGAGCCTTTGGCGAAGGAAATTTCTGGAATTCTCGGCTGGATCGAGCAGTTGAACGAGGTTGACGTTGAGGGCGTAGAGGCCATGGCCTCCACCGTTGATGTGACGACGCCCATGCGTGCTGACGCCCTTCAGGAGGGGCCGACCGGCGGCGGGCAACCGGAAAATGTGGTCGCCAATGCGCCCAAAACTGAAGATCACTTTTTTGTTGTGCCAAGGGTGGTGGAGTGAACGCCAGTGTTCAAATCTCTTGTGCGGATGGTATATCGTCCGTCCTTCGCCAATTGGTGGACGACCTCGATCGCTATCTCGACGACTTATATGGCGCAGAACCAGAGGCCTATGTCAGCATTGATGAACTGACCCAATCGGGCGTGACGTTCTGGATTGCGACAAAAGATGATGCGCCGGTTGGTTGTGTCGCACTTGGCGTTCTTAATGAAGATGATGTTGAGCTGAAGCGCTTGTTCGTATTGCCTGCGGCGAGAGGAACAGGGGCCGGACGCAAGTTGCTGGAAGCGCTGGAGCAGTCAGCAATTGAACGCGGCGCCAAACGCATTCTACTTGAAACAGGCCCGCGCCAGACCGACGCCATTGCCTTGTTCGAGCGTTTTGGTTTTAAGCAACGCGAGATTTATCCTGGCACGGTCTGGGGTAAAGGGCTGTTTTTCGAAAAATATTTGACCCCTGAAAACAGGAAAAAGCATTGACCCAGATTACTGACCTTTCCCTCGCCGAACTTCGCGACGGGTTAAAAGAAAAAAAAGTAACCTCGCTCGAGGCGACCGACGCTTACCTTTCGCGGATTGAAAAAGCGGGTGCGTTAAACGCGTTTAATACTGTCACCGCCGACAAGGCGCGGGATATGGCAAAAGCGTCAGACGAAAAGCTCGGCAAAGGTGAGGGCGGCGACCTCGAAGGCGTGCCGCTAGGCATCAAGGATCTGTTCTGCACCGAAGGTGTTTTGACAACAGCGTCTTCGCATATTCTTGACGGGTTCAAGCCGCGTTATGAATCAACTGTCACATCGCAGCTCTGGCGCGATGGCGCGGTGATGCTCGGCAAACTCAATATGGATGAGTTCGCCATGGGCTCATCCAACGAGACCAGTTTTTACGGCAATGTGATTAACCCGTGGCGACGCAAAGGCGATGATACGCCATTGACCCCCGGTGGTTCTTCGGGCGGGTCTGCCTCAGCGGCGGCGGCGCATCTTTGTGCGGCTACAACCGGCACGGATACGGGCGGGTCGATCCGCCAGCCAGCGTCACTCACTGGTCTTGTCGGGGTGAAGCCGACTTACGGACGTTGTTCGCGGTGGGGCATTGTCGCTTTCGCGTCCTCCCTGGATCAGGCCGGACCGTTGGCGCGCGATACGCGCGATGCGGCGATTATGTTGAAGTCCATGGCCGGACATGACCCGAAAGATTCTACTTCTATTGATTGCCCGGTGCCGGATTATGAGGCCGCACTTGGGCAGTCCGTGAAGGGATTAAAGATCGGCGTGCCGAAAGAATATCGCCTTGACGGCATGCCGCAAGAAATTGAAACGCTCTGGTCAAAGGGTGTTGAATGGATGAAAGACGCCGGTTGCGAGATTGTCGATATCTCCCTGCCCATGACGAAATATGCGCTGCCGGTTTATTATATTGTCGCTCCGGCGGAAGCCTCCTCTAATCTGGCGCGTTATGACGGCGTCAAGTTCGGTCATCGCGCGAGCGATTATAAAGATATTCTATCGATGTATGAGACGACGCGGGCGGAAGGCTTCGGGGATGAGGTCAAGCGCCGTGTTCTGATTGGTACTTACGTTCTTTCCGCAGGGTACTATGATGCGTATTATCTGCGGGCTCAGAAAGTCCGTAAAAAGATCTTTGATGAATTCACGGACGCGTTCTCGAAAGTCGATCTCATATTGACGCCGTCAGCGCCGTCTGCAGCGTTCGGCTTGGGCGAGAAAGCTGACGACCCGATTCAGATGTATCTCAATGATGTCTTCACTGTGACGGGCAACCTCGCCGGACTGCCCGGCGCTTCCGTGCCCGCCGGTCTGGATGCGCAAGGCTTACCACTCGGGTTGCAACTCCTCGCCAAACCTTTTGACGAAGAAACCATGTTCAAAGGCATGCATGTTCTGGAACAGGCGGCGAACTTTACTGCAAGACCAGATGAGTGGTGGGTGTAGTATGCGGGCAGCACTAGTAAGGACGGTTATTAGCGGAATAGCACTGTCTTTATTAGGGAGTAATGCTGCTGCTATACAATCTTTGTTAATGGTCCAAAATATTACACCAGAAAATGCCAATACCTTGGACGTCGATATCTCAAG
>BQJH01000377.1 GCA_021604605.1 Hyphococcus sp. | reverse complement strand
GAGCGCAGGACGAGACAAGACAGTGCGGCAAAAAAATGGGCGTCAACTTACGCCAATAAAATCCGCCGTAAATTGCTTGATGATGGCGCCGCCGATACGGGCTGCGGGTTGAAAGTCTTCTACCGGGAGGCTTTCTTACGGCTCCCCTATTTTGACCACATGCACCGTTATCTCCCGGCGCTGATCCGTCGCGAGGGTTTCGGCATCTTGTTTGTGCCAGTAGGGCATCGCCCGCGCGCTCATGGCGCGTCAAAATATAACAATTTTGAGCGATTTATGGTCGCAATCCGCGATTTACTTGGGGTTTTGTGGCTAAATGCCCGGTCTAAAGGGCCTGGTGATATTCATGAAGAATGTGATTAAAAGCTTTTGGCGCAGCCAAGCTGTGATATGATCACCTATAGCCGCTAGGGTAGGGAGCGGCGATCAGAGGGAGAAGAGCGGGCCATGTATCAGATGTTTCCATTGCTGGCGATCAGCATGATTGTATTTGCCGTTTTAACGCTGACCGGGGCAGTCGGCACTGAAGCGGTTCCCTGGTATGATATGCTCTTCATCGAATTGCCGATGGTGTCGGGCGATCTGTGGAAGGTCACCTGGGGCGACATCTTCCTTCTTTCCAGTATGGGTCTTTTGTTTGTTGAGCTGCTTCGTTCAACCAAAACCGGATCAGAATCGATCATGAACCATGCTTTGTCCGTTGTTGTCTTTGTGATTGCCTTGCTTTTGTTCATCATCGTCGAAGGCTTCGGAAATTCCGTCTTCTTCCTGTTTATGTCGATGACATTCCTGGACTTTATGGCTGGCTTTATCGTCACAACCGTAACGGCGCGCCGGGACCTTTCAGTAGCGGAAGGTGTCGGGGGCAAGTAGCTGATGAATTTTAGATAATTAAACGTAGATATCGAGCCTGCGACCGATCATGTCGTGCTGCCCGTTATTCAGGCTGGTATAGCCTGCTTCAGCAGGGTTGGCAGTCTTAGGCGGCATCGTTTTTAGAGACGTGTTTTGTTTTACGACACTCGTCCCGATCAGGGTCAGCGGTGTGGCTCGTTTTGGCTCCGCACGCTCAGTTGTTGCGGGTTTTATGACAATCCGGGGGGATTGAGCGGGAACGGGAAGGTTAACAAAACGTTTCATACCCAAGGCAATCGCAAATTAGGCGCCAGTCCTGTCCTAAAATTTCAAATTTTATTTACGGCTCTCAGGCACATTACATCTTAAATAGTAGCGAGTGGGAATGATGGTTGAACGCGCTGACATGGTTCGCGGCGAATATTCAGAGACACCAGAGTCAGGTGACCTGGGCGCTTCCTCTGTATTTCAAGGCCCTGGCCATGTCCAAGAGGACACGGCTGGCGCTAATGAGGCTGCGCTTCAAACCATGTTTGAGTTTGAACCCGCAAACGCAAGACTGCATTGGTCAGACCCGACGGCGGCGGCTCATATTCTGGGTGTCGCTGACGCAGCGCAAATCACAACCCTTGAAGATTTTGATCTCAGGATCGACGGAAAAGTTGATAATGCGCGAGCCGATGTTTTTGCTGGTCGTGCGCAAAGCTACTGCTGCGAATTTCAGTTACGCCGTGACGGCGGCGCCAGCCATTGGGTTGAAGAGCGTGGCGGATGGGTAGGCTCTGGCGAGAATAAACGTCTGATTAGTGTTTTGCGTTCGATCGAAGCGGCGAAGCAGCGAGAAAAACACCTTTCCTGGCTCGCAGAAAGTGATGAACTGACCGGCTTGTTAAACCGGACCCATCTACGAAAAGAGATTGAAGATACGATAGCCCACGCGCAAGCGAAGGGTGTTTCCTCTGCCTATCTACTCGCTGGTATTGACGATCTCGGCGCCGTTAACTCAGGATTTGGTTTTGAAGCGGCTGACAAAGTCATTGTTGATCTTTCAAAACGCCTCTCGAAAGAATTAGGTCCGAATGATAAAATAGGCCGGGCTGCAGGTACAAAATTTGGCATCGTAGTGCATGAATGCGGTGAGCAAGGTCTCCGCGATATCTGCGGTCGTTTGATGAACACGGTGCGTGAAAGCATTATTGAAACCCGTAATGGCGGTGTGGCGGCCTCGATCTGTCTGGGGGCTGTTAATTTGCCGTCACAGGCGGGTGATGCGAATGCCGCTATGGTGAAGGCGGAAGCCGCCCTTGATGCAGCGCGTCGCCTCGGCAAATCGAGCTGGTCTGCATTTTCTGAAAAGACTGATGAAGTCAGCATGCGCCGCCGCAACTCTCATATGTCGGACGTTATCCTGACGGCGTTAAACGAGCGCCGGATTTTGCTGGCGTTCCAACCCATCGTTGCTGACCTTGGGATTGTCCCTCGAAAATTTGAATGCCTCATCCGGATGCGCGGCAAGGATGGCTCGGAAATTCCAGCGCCGGAATTCATTCTTCCTGCTGAACGACTGGGGTTAGTGCATCTCCTGGATCGCCGTGTGTTGGAACTGGCAACCAACACTTTGCGGGTTTGTCCGGATATCCATCTTAACGTCAACATTTCCATGGAGACGGTAAAAGATTTTGTCTGGGCGGAGGGGTATATTTCTCACTTGCGCGCCAATAAAGATCTCGCCAAGCGCATCACGGTAGAATTGACAGAAACAAAAGTCATTGACGCTATTGATGCGTCGATCGAATT
>BQJH01000376.1 GCA_021604605.1 Hyphococcus sp. | reverse complement strand
GCTACGAGAAAGTCATGCAAGAGGGATCGCCAGGGATGATTTTTACGACGCATGCGCCTTGGCCCTAACAGCGAAAGCGCGTTTGGACGGCGCCGCCGTTCATCTTACCGACGGCGCCAAAGACGCCAAAGGATTGAGAATGGAAATATGGGGCTAAATGAAATGTTCAGGCTATGACGAGGTCCGAACCCTGCGCCTCTGCGCCTTGGTCTTCAATATACGCCTCTCGTTCACTGTCCCTGTAAAGGCGACCATAGATCCCGGCTAACGCTCCATACGTGAAGAACACCCAGATAATATTCATCATGATTTTTATCATGTTCCATATCCAGATAAAAACCGGCGTGACCCATTCTGCTGTAACACCGCTATTGAGAAGCTTCGTTGAAACCGCAAAGGCGGAATAAATTAAGATCACAGTTTGAGGGATGATGAAGTTCAGCAACAATCCATTCAGAAACACCACTTGAATAATCGCAATAAAAGCGCCGATCAGCCCGAACAGAAAATAAAGGCGGAAAATATTCCACCCTTGCGAAACACGAAGCGTGTTGCCCAGCGCAAGGGATTTCCGACATACGGCAACGCCCGGATAGGCGTATAAACGAAGGTTGAAATAGGCAATCAGCAAATAGACGGTGATGCCAAGAAACAGCGCCGCATTAACAGGAGAGTTGGCTAAAACTCTTGTCGCCTCCCCAATAATACTAACCGATTGTGTAGCTATGGTTGATTCAGGCAGGTTTTTGGCCACCTCGCCTGCAAGACCGACTGTCGTCCCCATCAACATGAGAATGACTTGATTGAGCAGCAAATAAGCGCCGCCGGCTAAAACAACGACGAGAACAAAAGATAACACGGCCCTGAAAATTGGGTTTGGTTTTCTGGTTGCTCCCCCAGTATTTCCCGCTTCTCGCGCCTTCTTTTTTCCTGACCGACGCATAAAACGGATGCCGGCGGTTATCGCCAACATGACGGTGGTTACAACTGCCATAACCTTATAAGGCGCCCCAAGAAGCGTAACGATTAATGCAATTGGGACCAGCGTGAAGAAATCATCTGCCCAATGCTCCATATATACATTGGGTTTTGAATTTTCGTTTCGGTTACGCGGGTTAAAATGCAGGAAGGCGACAAGCCATAATAATAGCCCAAAAGGCGCAGCGGCGATTAAAGGAATGCCCAGGCCAAAGATCCAGCTTGAGCCTTGAGCAATGAGCGCTTCGCCTTTGGTCACAATTTTGATTGTGTGAATGCTTTCCGGATTAGGGAACGACGCCATGGTTTGCGACATCGCTTCCAATATGTATTGCAAGACAAAATAGGTCGCCGTCGCCATAGGTAGAAAAATCAACAGGGCGACAAACAGGAAGCTGAGAATACTTGAAAGGATATATCGCATCTGGTCCGGACCAAACGCGATTTTGATGAGGCCGGGCCCCGGTTCTTCACCAAGGCCAGCAAGGCGAACCAGCGGCGCCATGAAAGAGGCAACGAGCAATGTCTGCAAGACGATACTAACCAGCGTGATCAGCAGCATCAGGTTGAAATCATTCTGCCAACCTTGAACAGCGTAGGTAACGAGCGCGTTGCGGGCATCAACAAAAGATGGAACTTCTGCGAACGTAATCGTCTGTGGGGCGATAACGGAGAGATAAGAAAAGACCGTCGCCATATCGACGATCAACAAGAGGACAACGGGCAGCCACGCCACTCTGGCAATTGTTTCCATCCGGCGGCCGCCAAAATTCAACGCCTCGCCAACCACTGAAAAGATACGCAACTTCATTAACCAAACCCCTCGCCACCCCGGAATTCAACAAGCTATAGGCAAGCCAGCCGATGCGCAAACCACAAAATCATCCCCGCGATAGTGTTTGCACCCGCAAAACAACCCGCTAGAAGCTGAACCTCAGAAAAGGCTGGGTATTTCAGATGACCAAAATCCATATTATCGGCGCAGGACTGGCGGGCTCAGAAGCCGCATGGCAGGCTGCCAGTGCAGGCGCGTCGGTCATTCTCCATGAGATGCGACCCCAGCGAAAAACCGAAGCCCATCAAACAGATGGATTTGCTGAACTCGTCTGTTCCAACTCTTTCAGGTCTGATGACGCGACCTCTAATGCCGTTGGTGTTCTCCACGAAGAGATGCGCCGAATGGGCTCGCTGATCATGCGGGAAGCGGACGCCAACAAGGTTCCCGCAGGCGGGGCCCTCGCGGTTGATCGCGATCATTTCTCCCATGGCGTGACAAAAGCGATCAATAGCCATCCGAATATTGAGATCGTACGCGAAGAAATAACCGGCCTCCCCCCTGAAGAATGGGAAAATGTGATCATCGCAACGGGCCCCCTCACATCGCCAGCCCTGGGGGAAGCCATCCATGACTTAACGGGGGCTGAAGCACTGGCGTTTTTCGATGCGATCGCACCAATTATCTACAAAGAGTCGATCAATTTCGATATCGCCTGGTTTCAGTCACGCTATGACAAAAAGGGGCCTGACGGCGATGGGGCCGACTACATCAACTGTCCTATGGACGAAGATCAGTATGCCGCATTTATAGACGCGCTCCTGACCGGCGAAAAAACTGAATTCAAAGAATGGGAAAAATCAACGCCATATTTTGAAGCCTGCCTGCCAGTTGAAGTGATG
>BQJH01000375.1 GCA_021604605.1 Hyphococcus sp. | reverse complement strand
CTTACCGGGCTGAAGAAAGCTGATTGAGCACCCATGGCGAAAAGCGTTAAGACGACAATCACGCCAGACCCAAGTAAAAACCCAATGCCGGCAATGCTCATCAGGATAACTTCAACGAGCTTGACCCGGCGAAAGAGAAAGGCCGTGTCATATTTATCGGCGACCTGTCCCGAGATGCTGGAAAAAACCAGCATGGCGATAGCGAAGAATGACCCAACAATCGGGATCGCATTTGCGCCATTGTCAAAGCCGGGAAGGGTGAGAACACCGAAGCCAATGCCGATGATCAACGCCTGACGCAGCATGTTGTCCGCAAAAGCGCCCAGCACAAATCCGGTCCACATAGGCAGGAAACGGCGCTGAAAGAATAACGGCACGCCTTTCCCGGTGTTTTCAGTTATCATCTTAGTGTTTTCCCGGATCGTTCAAGACAGCGCCAATCGCAACGCCTACGAGCTGTTCATCACCCAAGAGTTCAATTGACCGTGTTTCGATGGCTTTTTCCAGTTCCGCCATAAAGGTTTCCTTGTCGAGGCCGGGCGGGATCGGGTCGAGAAATTCAATTACAGCTTCGCCGGGGGTTAATCGCCAGTCTTGCTGTGGCCAGCGCAAGCCAAGATTGGTCGCGACCGGAATGGCGGCGCACTCGTAAGAGGCGTACATGTGATAAACGCCTTTTTTGTAGCGATATTGCTGGCCTACAGGCGAGAGATGCCCTTCCGGGTAAATCAGCACACGCCGGTTCTGGCTTTGAGCCTTTTTGAGCTCTTCATCGATCAGCCGGGCGCGGGCGAATGCGCCGCCGCAATTATCAACCACGATCGCCCCCATCTTGCGAATGATGCCGCCGATAAGCGGGAATTTCTCAAGGTGGTCGCCCGTTACAAAAGCCAGGTCATAAAATTGTGAGAACATGACAAAGCCGTCGCCCCAGCTTTGATGTTTCGCCGCGATGATGCAGGGACCATCAGGAATTTTTTCTTTACCGCGAACAACAATTTTTATGCCCGCAAGAACGCGCATCCAAAAACACATTATCCGACAGTAACCGAGGATCCATAACATCATCGGTTTACGGCTTGGAATGAGGAGGAGGGGCAAAGAAAAAAGCGCGAAGAAGATTGACGTCAACCAATAGGCAATTTGAAATGCAACATTGCGCAGATATGAAATCATGAGAATTCTCCGGCCAGATGTTAGTTTTCTAAAATGCCGAGAACGGCTTTTTCTAAAACCTCTTTATGGGCGGAAAGATCACCGGAGATGCGGCCATAAATTTTGTGCAAGGCTGTCTGCATGACAACGCCGAGCACCATGGCTGATTTCAGGGCGGCGTCGCCTTGCGGGATTTCGCCGTTTGCCATCGCACTCATGATTAAGCGCTCTGTTTCTGCAACCGGGTTGTTTTCTTTCTTCTCGCCTTTGCGCGCAGGATCAGAGAGGAACCGGTGCGCATTTAAAAGATGATAGGCAAAGAGCGACCAGTCATCGTCTGCCGCATGACAATAAGCGCTGACGATGGCGCGCGCCTGATCGGCGATAGAGGGCAGGGCGCCAGCGTCCCGAATATCGGCGGCAAGGCGGTGGTGGAGCGCATAAAACAATTCTTCTGCCAGCGCATTTTTGCTGTGGTAGTAGCGATAGATCGCGCCTTCCGAGACGCCGCTGCCGGCGGCGATGGCGCGGGTCGTTACAGCATCGATCCCTTGTCGGGCAAAAAGAGTGACCGCCGCCCGCTCAATCCGCGCCTTGGTGGCGCCGTCTACGGCTGTCACCCCGCGATGATCTTCAAAACTTTTGTCAGCTGAACCAGGCATCATGTCACCTTACATTCCCGTCGCTTGGGGTTTCGCTCTACTGGCGCCTTCGCCGCCCTATCCATAAAGGACCCACAAAATTGCTCGCGCAGTTAAACTCATTATGTGTAAGTGAGCACTCACTACACATATATCGGCGATGACATCCTGTCAAGTGAGCACTCACTCATTATTTGTGGCATAACATTAAAGTACAGGCGGCATGGCTATGGGGGATAGGCTGTGGGGCTAAGGTGTAAGGGGATATCAAAGTATGAGGCCCTCAGAGCACGGGAATCTTCAAGCATCGAGGTGGTTTTCTATGGGGAGAGATAAGTCTCCAAATATAAAGAAGTCTTCTCCCTGGACTTTATGCCCTCAAAACCGCCGCCTGGCAGAGGCGGCGTAAATGAAGGCGCTTGGTGAAGAACCTGTGGTGACAAAGTGTCGATGGCGGCGCTGGTAAACGCGGCGATATAGCGGGCGACAAAGCAAGAATTGAAGGGTCATAGGCAAGTATTTCACCTGTTGCTCTCTGATTTCATTCGGCTTTCGTCGCCCTTTCCTTCTCCTGCGCATTGCAACCGGGAATGTGATCGTTATATATCCGCCAACCGAGTTCCGGGCTGTTCGCAAAATCTGTGGGCCGGGACGTTCACCATCCCGAGGAGACGATGAAGATGCTGATTTCGCCCGCTTATGCGCAGGCCGCTGAGGCTGCCGCGCCTAACCCGCTAATGCAGCTTGCCCCGATGGTGTTCATCTTTGTTATTTTCTACTTCCTGTTGATCCGTCCGCAGATGACGGCGCGCAAGAAACACACGGAAATGGTTTCCAATGTCCGGCGCGGCGATGTGGTCGTCACCGCTGGCGGCCTCGT
>BQJH01000374.1 GCA_021604605.1 Hyphococcus sp. | reverse complement strand
CGCAGATCAACGCGATCTTTGATGATGAAAACGGCGTCGTTCACCAGCATGGCGGTTGCCATATTGGTGTCGCGGCGCAAACTCCGAACGGGCTGATGGTGCCGGTGGTGCGCCATGCAGAGGCGCGCGACATTTGGGATTGTGCCAGTGAAGTCTCACGTTTGAGCGAAGCGGCGAAGACCGGCAAGGCGGGCCGCGACGAACTCTCCGGCTCGACGATCACCATTACGTCGCTCGGCGCCATGGGCGGCATCGTGACGACACCGGTGATCAATCACCCGGAGGTCGCGATTATCGGCGTCAACAAAATGCAGGTCCTGCCGAAATGGGACGGCACAGAGTTTCGCCCGCACAAAGTGATGAACCTGTCATCGAGCTTCGATCACCGTGTTGTCGATGGTTGGGATGCGGCGGTCTTCATCCAAAGGATCAAAACCCTGATGGAAAACCCGGCGATGATTTTTATCGACTGAAAGGGCTCATAGTGTTTATACGATCTTTGTGGCTTTATTTCTTTGTCGTTGGCCCAATAATTGGCGTCAGCCTTACTATGTTTGACCCAGAGTATACGCTTTTAGGCTCAAGCCCCTGGGGACTCGTTGCCTTCTTTGCATTGATGTACGCACCTTCATTCGCGCTTGCGTATATTTTTAGGAAAAGAAATCCAGATTCCGACAATAATTAGGATGTAGTTTGAAGCCCGAAGTTGAAAGAAAAGTTATGCCTATCATTGAATGCAACACACTTGTTATCGGCGCCGGTCCCGGCGGTTATATTGCGGCGATCCGCGCTGGTCAGTTAGGGCTGGATACGGTCATCGTAGAAGGCGAAGCGCCGGGCGGCACATGCCTCAATGTCGGGTGTATCCCGTCGAAAGCGCTCATTCATGTTGCGGACGAATTCGAAAAAGCTTCGCATTTTTCTGGCGATGCAGCGATTGGCGTTAAAGTTTCGAAGCCGGAAATCGATCTGAAAAAGACCGTCGCGTGGAAAGACGGGATCGTCAAACGGCTGACAGGCGGTGTCGCCGGCTTGCTCAAGAAGAACAAAGTTAAAGCCATCAATGGTTGGGCGACGTTTCTCGATGGTAAAACCGTTGAAGTGAAAACAGCAGACGGCATTGAGACCGTCCGCGCTGAAAACATCATTATCGCGACGGGTTCGAGGCCAGTTGAGTTACCGTTTATGCCATTTGGCGGCGATGTGATTTCATCAACGGAAGCGCTCGATCTCGCCGAACCGCCAAAGCACCTCGCGGTGGTTGGCGCCGGCTATATCGGCCTTGAGATGGGTATCGCCTTCGCCAAGCTGGGCAGCAAAGTCACTGTGGTTGAGGCGCTGGACCGAATTCTGCCGCTTTACGATAAAGACATGACCAAGCCAGTAGCGAAAAAGATGAAAGCCCTCGGTATGGAAGTGCTGCTCGGCGCAAAAGCAAAAGGCGCCAGCAAAAAGGGCCTCGATATTGAAACCGCAGACGGCAAGTCGGACACTATCAAAGCTGATAAAATTCTGGTGACCGTTGGTCGCCGCCCGCATACCGAAGGGTGGGGGATTGAAAACCTTGCCCTCGATATGGACGGCAAGTTCATCAAGATCGATGATAAGTGCCGCACTTCGATGACCGGAGTTTACGCGATCGGCGACGTGACTGGCGAGCCGATGCTCGCGCACCGCGCCATGGCGCAAGGGGAGATGACGGCGGAAATTATCGCGGGCGAAAATCGCTCATGGGACAAGGTCGCGATCCCCGCAATCTGTTTTACCGACCCGGAAATTCTCTCCGCCGGTCTTTCGCCTGATGAAGCGAAAGAGGCAGGTCATGAGATCATTACACAGAGCTTTCCCTTTGCGGCGAATGGCCGGGCGATGACCATGGAAGCTGAAGACGGGTTCATTCGGATTGTTGCGCGCAAAGACAATCATCTGGTGCTTGGCATTCAGGCGGTGGGCGGGGGCGTTGCGGAACTGGCGGCGTCTTTTGGGCTGGCGCTGGAAATGGGCGCCCGTCTGGAAGATATCGCCGGGACCATTCATGCGCACCCGACGCAAGGCGAAGCGTTCCAGGAAGCCGCGCTCAGAACCCTTGGCCACGCGCTGCATATTTAGATTTCTGAATTACACCCCAACCCCATCCTTCGAGACGGTTTCCCGCTTTCTGTCGTAAGCGCTTAATCCGTCAGGATGAAGATTGGGGTGTTTCAAATTCACGCGCAGGTTGAATCGCGACCTCTCAAAATTCAACCCAGAGAGGGTAGTCTTCAATAAAACCCAGTGTTGGTGGATAGATATCCTCCCCCCACTGATCCGGCCTTATAATGCGTGCATCAATTAAGTTTCGAATGGTGCTTGTTGAACCATTTGAGAAAACGGTGTGAAAAAGTGGAAATAGCGAACGTAGCCCGACAAGAGTTTATGCGCCCTTCAAAAGGATGGGCGTATAGGAAAGAAACAGACTACGCGGCGTCTTTTACTTGTTCGCGGAATTTCTTGGCAAAGCTTGAAAGCAAAGGAATGGGCGCCTCGCGCGCAGGAGCTTCGGTTTCTTGTTCGACAATATCCAGATCATGTTCAACAACGGTTTCGCCCGTGGCGCCAAGAATAATCAGATGTTCGCGCTCATCGCATTTAATAATGACAGCGCGGCGACGTCCATCAAGGGCGAGGGTCTCTGAAAC
>BQJH01000373.1 GCA_021604605.1 Hyphococcus sp. | reverse complement strand
TGAAAGTGCGCCCGGATTAGGGTCTGTGATGTTGGCGTCGTTTAATATCCTGATGGATCGGATCACACGCTCGCGCCTTGGCGGCGACCCGCCTGATGTGATGATCGCCCCTCATGTCGGCCATATCCCTTTGCTTGACTTTGATCGCGCCGATGAACTTATTCAGTTAGGGCGCGACGCCGTTGACCGTCAGGCGGACGAAATCACGAATGCGATTGAATATCTGGCCTGATCAAAACGGGCGTGAAGTTTCTGATCTATCTTGGATCACTTTTTCACAAAAATTTTATCAAAATTATTTCCAAACCAAACGCACAGCAGGCGCGTAACTCCATCATTATCAACAATGGAGAACGATCCGATGTTATTGAATAAGTTTATCGCTGCTGGCGCTGCAATTGTCCTTATGGGTGGTTGCGCGACTGCGGGACACCACGAAACAAAGAAAATGGAAATGATGGAAAAGGCTGATATCGTCGATACGGCGATTGCTGCAGGATCCTTTAATACGCTCGTTGCCGCTGTACAGGCGGCAGGTCTTGAAGACACCCTTCGCAGCGACGGCCCTTTCACCGTATTCGCCCCAACCGATGAAGCGTTTGCGGCTCTCCCAGAGGGAACGGTGGAAGGCCTCCTGCTACCGGAAAACAAAGACACGCTTATCAGTATTCTGACCTATCATGTGGTGGCCGGAAAAACGAAGTCAGCAGACCTGGCCGGAAAAACGCTTTCAGTCGCAACAGTAAATGGCGCTGACGTGGCGATTGACGGCACAGACGGCGTCACTGTTGGCGGCGCAAATGTTGTCAAAGCTGACATCTGGACAAGCAACGGCGTGATCCACGTAATCGACGCGGTCATCATGCCGCCAGCCGCTGAATAAAGAAGTTCACGCAGGAAAAGAAAGGGGCTTTATAAGGCCCCTTTCTAGTGTGCCTTACGTAGCAATGTAGTCTTTAAGCGCTTGAGCTTCCTGTTCGGCGATTTCAATTTTGCGTTTGACCACATCACCGATTGAAACGACACCAACTAGCCTACCTTCATTTGTGACAGGCAAATGACGAATACGTTTTTGTGTCATCTTTCCCATCAAGTCTTCCAGCGTCGCCTCCGGCGAACAGGTGATCGGGTCTGGCGTCATACATTCTGAAACGCGCATCGCCATCGCCTCAACGCCATGCTCACCGAGCTTGCGGACAACATCTCGCTCCGACAAAATACCGGCGATTGATCCCTGATCATTCTCGACCACGACAGCGCCAATATTTTTCTCATTTAGCATCGAGACAGCGCTGGCAATGGTGTCACCCGTTTTAACAGCAAAAACGTCTGCGCCCTTGGATTGAAGGATTTGTTCGACTTTCATAGCGGCTCCTTCCCGTCTTTGGCCCGTATTGTGCGCCGATTAGTCCGTAACGACAATAGCCTGAAAGGACAGATACTCGCTCAGCTGTACGCTTTCGCCGCGCGCTCAAAGAACGGATATGTTAAGAGGCCAAAGAAATATCCGCCAAGATGGGCTTCCCAAGCGACATTAGCGCCTTTTATTCCCGAAACCACAATCACCTCAATAATGATAACTGCAAACACCACAGCTATCGACCAAATTAAAACTGTCGGACTAAGCAAGGGACTAATTTTTGCCGTCGAGGACCCAAATAGCGTTGCGCGATTGAGCGCAAAACGGACCATAGCGCCAAAAAGTCCTGCGACAGCAGCAGATGCTCCAGCGGCTAATACAAACTGTCTTGGATCTAAAAGAACCGTGGTAAGAACGCCGGCCACACCACATAAAATATAAAAAGACAGAAACATCGACGCCCTTCCGATCCCGCCCAATGGTCCAACTTTACTCAAACCTTTCATACGGGCAGCTACCGGCGGCCCAAAAGTAATCAAGAGAACCATGTTAAGAGCAAGATGTAATGAACTCATATGCATGAACATATGAGATATTAACGGAGAAGCCCAACGCAAGAACCCGCCATTAGCTTCGATCCCTTGTGTAAATTGACTCGGAATGAGACCCGCAGATAGCTTGATAAGTGTTGCAGTCCGATCAGGCAAAAAAAACATCAGCCCGAAAAAAAGAAAATTTAACCCCGCAATAAAAAGAACGATCCCAGGAACATTGAATATCCGTTTCGGGTCCGCTGGCGGCGGCTCGCGATGAACACGGTAATTTAGGTCAGGCGCTGCTTCTGGCGGCGGGTTCATTTTGGGACGCTGGCTACTCTTTTTTGCGGGCATAACCCGCCATTAACACCAATCAGAGATAGTAAGCATAGCGGGTCAGAAGGGTTTCGCTACACAGTCTCAATATGTAGCAGTTGGCGCAACAAGAGCAAAGCTTTGTTCATCAAAACAGCTTAAAGTTGCACCACTCGGCAGCCCTATAGGTTATCAAATGGTTAATCAGCCCACGCCGCAAAACAAAGGCCCAGAAGCCGAACCGGATAATCCCGCGGATCGACGCAAGCATTTCCGTGTCGAGGTTCCATTAAAAGCCCGCTTTCTCAACGAAAACGGCAAAGAAGAAGCTTGCGAAATTATCAATGTCTCAGCTGGCGGCGCCTTGTTGCGCGCAAAAACACCGCCCGATTTTGGACAATCCGTCGTCCTCTATATTGATCAGCTAGGCCGCTTTGAAGGCAAGGTGATCCGTTCCGGCGCCTCAAGCTTTGCAATTTC
>BQJH01000372.1 GCA_021604605.1 Hyphococcus sp. | reverse complement strand
GCTGCTCTGGCGGGTGATCCGCGAGACATTTTTGCTGGGCGGTCAGGCCTCTGTGCCGCTGACGGCGCAGACCGGTCTCGGCCATGCGTTCATTGACCCGGCGGTGAAGTTTATCGAAGCCCATGGCGGCGTGGTGCGCCTCAATGCAAGGCTCAGAAGCGTCTGGATGGAAGGCGGCGACGTCACCAGTCTCAATTTTTCTGATGAAACCGTGACGCTGGAGGAAGGCGACAAGGTGATTTTCGCTGTGCCGCCATCGCGCCTCAGAGACTTGCTGCCTGATATCGATCCGCCGGATGACGATGCGAGCATTTTGAACATTCACTATCGGCTCGGTGCGAAAGTTCCAACTACGACGCTTGGCGAGGGGCCGTTTATCGGCATGATCGGCAGCGAAGGCCAGTGGGCGTTTGTCCGCGACGATGTGATCAGCCTGACGACGTCAGCCTCGCACGCCATCGGCACCGATGATCTGCCTAATGACGATGTGGTCGCGAAAATCTGGCGCGATACGCAAGTGGCGCTTGATTTGGGCGATACGGATTATGAGCGCGTGCGCGTCATTCGTGAAAAGCGCGCCACGCCCGACCAGTCGCCGGAAGGCGCGCGCAAACGCCTCAAGCCTGAAACCAAATGGCGCAATCTGTTCCTTGCCGGCGATCACATCGACACCGGCGTTCCCGCAACGATTGAAGGCTCGATAAGGTCGGGGGATCGGGCGGCAATGTTGGCGCTGGAAACGATGAAATGATAATACGCCTAGTCATTGTTATGATGTCTCTTAGTATGGTGATGAGCTGTAATATGGAGAATGAACCTACCCACAGGAATCCTGAAGTGTGCGCGCCGAAAGACTTAGTTAGACTTCACAGTCCGAACGGTGATTACGTTGAATTCGGTGTTGCCGGGTACGAGTTCCCGCAAAATACCGAAGATCGTTGGGATTCAAACTGGTTGATGATTGGCGGCACAGCTTCTTTGGGCGGTCGACAGTGGCAGTTTTGTGAACCCGGGATGACTACATTTGAGCTTCAAGAATTAGCGGAATGGTTCAGCGCCTTGTCGGAAGGCTCGGCTGACAAAAATGTAATAGGATTTACGGAACCAAATTTCGAGTTTGAATACCTAACGGACGATAAAATGAGGGTATTTTTCGAACTAGAAGTCCGGCCGGAATGGCTAAAATCTAATATAGCTGGTCAAGCCGATGTTTTTGTTGATGTTGACGCTTCCCATGCGGAATTGCGTGACGCGTCCTCAACTATCGTAAAAATGTTGATTGCTTTTTCTGAGCGCGGAAGAAATTGAACGTGCCTTCATTCATCGCCGTCATCTGCGGCCTCAAATCCGAAGCACAAGCCGTTTCGGCGAGCGTTGACATGACCCACGTGCGCATCGGCGTATCCGGCGCCAACGCCGCGCGCGCCGAAGAGATAGCGCGCGCATTTTGTGAGCAGGGCGCAGCCGCAATTGTTTCGATTGGCGTTTCCGGCGGGCTCGATCCGGCGCTAAAGCCTGGCGATCTGGTGATTGGCGAGACGGTGGTGGCAGATGACGGGTCGATTTATGGCGCCGACAACTATTTTCTCAGTGCGATTCGCGAACATTTGCCGTCGGGCGCAATCGTCGCGACGCTCTTCGGCGCTGACGAAATCATCGACAGCGCACAAAAGAAAGCAGCGCTGTTTGCCAATCACGGCGCTGTCGCCGTCGATATGGAAAGTCATGGCGCGGCGCGGGCCGCCGCGCGCGCCGGCGCGCCGTTTCTCGCCATCAGAGCGATTGCGGACCCGGCGGACAGGGCGTTGCCGCCGGCGGCGCTAGGCGCGGTGGCGCCGGATGGGTCGACGCTGGTTTTCAAAACGCTTGGGGCCGCCTTAAGCGACCCCAAACAATTTCCTGACTTGATGAAACTTGGCGCGGACTCAGCCGCTGCGACGAAAACCTTACGTCGCACCCTCGGCCCGCTTTTCGCCGCGCTGATGACCGCGCTCGACCTTTAAAGTTTCAGTTTGCGCCTAAGAACATGGCCCGCTCGCTAGTCCCGGATAAAGCCGGCGGACTTGCGTCACGCGCTGGACGCCATTTTTGTCGGCTTCCCAAGCATAGAATTGCACCCATTTCCCGGCATCGGCGGCTTCCCGCAAAAAGCTCCACAGATCCGGTGTCGCTGGCGCGATAAACCCTTCTGAAATCGGAACCAGCACCGGATGCGCGGCTGGGGAGAGGATAATGCCGGACTCCGTCACGCCGAAATAATAATCGACATTGTCCGGTGTTTTCGCAAAGCCCGAATGCACATATTCGTCGGTAAAGGCGATGTAGCGCAATTCAGTGAGGCATAATTGAATCCACGCGCCGGTTCCGTCCGTTGGTGGTACTTTGAAGACGCCGGCGGCTTCCGCCTTTTCAGTGATTTGCGGTTGCATTAAGTCCCGGACGGTTTCTTTAGTGCGGGCAATGGCGCTTTCAGGCGCGGGCGCAGCGAGGCTGGCGGGCGCGATCGTGGTGGCGATCAATGCGGCGGACGCCGCGAGCATGAGCTTATTCATTTGGATGGTCTCCCCGTTAATGGCGGGACCATTCAATCACTCTTTTGTCCGCGCGGAAAGTGGGGGCTAAGCCGCGACTTCGGCCCGTTCTTTCTTGGCTTTTTTCTCTTCCGCGATCTTGTTCATCTCGGCGGCGACGAGTTTT
>BQJH01000371.1 GCA_021604605.1 Hyphococcus sp. | reverse complement strand
CCGCGTCTTGGCGGCGTGGTGATCGAGGCTGAGGGTCTGGCAAAAGCATTTGGTGACAAACTGTTGTTTGAAGATTTGAGTTTTAAACTGCCGCCTGGAGGGATTGTCGGCGTGATTGGGCCTAACGGCGCCGGTAAAACGACATTATTCCGTATGTTGACCGATCAGGAAGAACCGGATGCTGGCGCTCTTCGGGTAGGGGAGACGGTCAAGCTTGGCTATGTGGACCAATCCCGCGAAGACCTCGACGCCAGTAAAAACGTCTGGGAAGAAATTTCCGGTGGCAATGACATTATTCAACTGGGTAAACGTGAAATTGCCTCTCGCGCTTATGTTGGGTGGTTCAATTTCAAAGGCGGCGACCAGCAAAAGAAAGTTGGCTCACTTTCTGGCGGGGAACGCAACCGGGTTCAGCTTGCAAAAATGCTGAAAGAGGGCGCCAATTTACTGCTGCTCGACGAACCGACCAATGATCTTGATGTTGATACGTTGCGTGAATTGGAGCGCGCGCTTGAAGACTTTGCCGGTTGTGCGGTGATTATCTCACACGATCGCTGGTTCCTTGATCGGATCGCCACGCATATTCTCGCCTTCGAAGGCGACAGTCATGTGGAATGGTTCGAAGGAAACTACGAAGACTATATTGAAGACAAGAAGCGCCGGCTGGGCGCCGACGCTGAAATTCCAAAGCGCATCAAGTATAAACCTTTAACGCGCTAACAGGTTCGTTTCAGGTCGTACAATTATTGGAATTATCGCAGAGTTGAACCCGTGTTGTCAGGCGCGGCCAACGAATGGCGCGCCGATTGAATGTAAAGGGCGCAGTCACAAAATGCCCTGCAAATCTCGGCACGAAGGGGTATGTGAACTCGATAACAATCACTGAGCCGCTGTCAGTAATGAGTGTGTTATCACTCAAAACATTAAAGGCGGAGCCTGCTGTATAAGGCTCTGTACCAGATTCATCATAGCTCCAGTGCACAACGGGATCGCCGTCAACTTTAATAACGCTCACGAGGTTGATGCCTATCGCGGAAGTGTCGTGGGGCTCAATGATCTCGGTAATCCCGTCCATTAAGTCATCCACATCATTATGCGTAAGCTCACCTGTTTGCGCGGTTAGATCAGCCATTGTGTTGACCGCAACGGCAACCCGCCGGTTCATGGTCATCAAGTCCGACAGCTCCAACATACCGAAAAATACAGTGATCATAACGGGAAGCAGGAGCGCAAATTCAGTAGCGGCAATTCCTTCCCGATTGGAAAGGAATTTTCGCGCGGGCATGAGACTATAGTTTTTCATCTTATGCTCCGTTTTGAGAGTTGCGCTCATAGGGTTCGTTTCGGAAAATCATGGTTGAAACCAACCGGCGATCTGAAGAACCGCTTTCCGCCAGATTAATGCCGATGGCGGGGTTTAGCGTCGTGTAAATGTAACAAACGCGCACTTTAACAATTTGCAGCTCATCACCCGGAGAAAAAGGAATGGCGTCTACTTGATCGGGGGGTGCGTCAGCGCAGGTCGCCGCCGCCGTATCAGCGGCCAGTTCGCCAAAAGTCGTGTAGCTTTTGACCTCAACGGTCAAACGGTTGGTGCATGCGCCAAATGTGTCGACAATGTCGCAGACATCGTCATAGAGAGCCTGAAATTTGTCAGCATCTGAGCCGCCTGAGCGTTGCACCTGACCTGTTTTGATTTGCCTGGCTGCGCCAGAAACCGAAGCATCAACGATTGAATTAGCAAAGTAAAACCAGCCTACCTCAAAAGTTGAAAACATCATTAGGAGGAATACAGGGGCGACGATTGAAAATTCAACAGCCGCCGACCCACGCCGATCGCCACAAAAGCGACGGCGCTTTTTTGCTCTGATTAGTTGCTGAATACTCATACGAATACTTCTTTATTTACTGATGTGCAGGTCAACGAGATCTTTGGCGATATCGCCAAAGGCGTCTTCAAGGTCATCGCCGTCAACGGCGTCATGAAAGTAGGGCGCGGTCGGTTCAGTTGCGCAGGCTTTAAAGACCCTTTCTGTACTTGTGCTCTCAAGCCCAAACATGATGGTGTAGATGAGATAGCCTTCTTCTTTCATGCGGTGACAAATGCGCAAAAGTTTGTTGTCAATTTCATCTCGCATGTCGCTTCTGCTTGTCATATTGGCGCCCATGCGGCTTTCAATAGCGTAGCCGTAAGAAGCAAGACCTGAGTCCCAGTGAGTTGACTGACTTTCGACGGTATTCTCACCGTCTGTCATGATAACGACGGCTTTTTGCCAGTCATTATAGTCGGGATCGCTTGGCGCGATGCCTTCTGTAAATGGCGCTTTTGAAGATAGTACGCGCCAGCCCCAGGCGGCGCCGTGGGCAGAGTTTGTGTATCCGCCAGGGCTTAATGCCTGAACCGCGTCTCGTATATCCTGTCGTACATTGGTAAGAGGCAGGATTGGGTCAGAGCAGTTCAGGTTAGGGCCTTTTGAGTCGCCAAGGCCGCTGTTCGGATTGTCATACTTATATTTGTATGTCTCGGTAGCAGGATCCCACCACCCAACATAGGCATTACGCAGAATATATTCCTGCTTACCTTTTGCATGGCTGCTGGGAACGGCTTCTAAGGTGAATTTTTCAATGAAATCCTCAAAATCGGCATCATCGATCGGACCGCTAGGGTCTGTGACATCTCGAAAGTATTTCACGATTTTCG
>BQJH01000370.1 GCA_021604605.1 Hyphococcus sp. | reverse complement strand
TGAATCTCCTGCAACAATTACAGCCCGACGAAACTTTACGCCCTTCGATTGCAAAACATCACAAACTGGTACGCCAAGCCCGCTTGCATCTATGATTGTTTGCGTCGGCCAAAATCCAAAAGGTTTATAGCTTAAATATCTTTCAATAAGCTCGGCTTGCAAAACAAAATCGGTCCCCTGTTCAAAGCGGCTAATGTCAGAAACGAAAATTATCTCACCATCTTTTGTTTTTTCTTTTTCTAAAAGAACAATTGCAGTTGCGTCTTGGCTTTTTCCGAGATCGATGCCAATGAAGAATTCTTTTTGTACTGGCATTGCAGCTTTAACTTCGGATTCTAACTTTTCCCATCGCTGAGACGCTTGCCATTCATCTGCGTTTTTATAATTTCCCAAAAACATTTTCATACTTCCCCGGTTGTGAGCACTCTGCAATTAGCGAGGGGCAGATCAGCCAGCCCCCCTCCGACAAAAATTCACATTCAAATTCTTGCGAAAATTTCACAGGACCATGTATACGTCTTTGCTCCGCAAGCGTTTCAGCGCTAATTCGAGAGCATTGATCCGCACGAACTTTTATTTTTCGCCAATCGTTATCCGTCGCCCACGTTTCATAGAAAAAACCACGCTGTCCGTTAGGCGTTCCGATTCCGATAATCCAAGCATCTGGGCGCGCTGCAATCATTGGGAGCAATGCGTGTATTGTTTCATCGGGAATAAAAGATACTTCTTCCAGCAAAATTCCATCCACTGAATACCCGCGAATGTTTTCTGGTCGATTCCCGGGTAGCCCGATAATCCGCGATGAATTCAAAAATTCAAGATGCAAAACATTTCTGGACGTCAGTTCGTCTTTATAGCTCGCTCCACATAGCAAATCATAGCAACGTCGAATCATTTCACGGCTTTGACGTTCGCTGGGCGAAGCTATTACGATTGTATGATTCGACAGAGATAAAGCAGTTTGTACGGCAACTGCCGCAGCCGTTACGCTCTTTCCTCCCTGCCGATGTACGTTACAAACGTATCGCCTCTCGCGCATTTGAAGCAATTCGCTCTGCCAAAAATCTGGCGTTAGGTCGTTTCGTTGGAAGAGGTCACGATGATTAAGCGCGCGGGCTAAACTATCGGCTAGCACTTTCTTGATACCGTTTCAGAAACGGCTCCAGCGCGTCTTTGACGGCTTTGCGCGCTTCTTCGTGTGGCTGGAGTGCTCTCAATATTTCAGTGCTCACCGATTTAATTTGAGCGTCCAACGCAGCCTTCTCATTTGATCCATCATTATCTGAGCCAAGTGTATCAGACTGCGCTTTCAAATTTTTCAAAAGTGAATTTTCTAGTGCTGAGAGTGCGCTGAGATTTCCAGCATAGTGCGCGTCATGAATTGCGGTTTCAATGCGTACAGCTTGACGGTTTAATTCACTCATTATTAGATTGGGTTGCGTCGCTTGTTCTTTTTGCTCAGGCTTAACTCCCCTCAGGGTTGCTCGGCTAACGCCCAATTTCTTTGCAGCTTCTCTTTCGCTAACACCGCTGTTGAGCAAGTCGATTGCCTCTTGAGTGCGTCCGCTAGATTTTAAAGAATTTATTCGTGGCATCTTTTTTTGAATCCCGATTGTCAAATTTTTCTTCGTAAGGTGGCGTCGCCCATTGATCTGCAACACCATCGACAAAACTTTCTGGCGCTTGCGGGCGAAACTGGTTCTCTCTTCGATCAATTGTTGCTGGCGCCTTTTGCGAAAGATCATCGCGCCAAATAAGATTTCTGTTAGACATTTTTTTATTCCTCGTTCAATTTTTCTTGTGCTTCACGGCTGCGTAACGCGGCTTCTTTTGCGGATTCAGCACCCATGAAATCTGTGAAGTTTTCAACTTCAACCATCATGTTGTTTGCGGCCTGATCCAAAACGGCCAAACCGTTTGCAATTTTTTCGTTTTCTTCATACGCCTCAGAATTATGGCGTCTCTCCAACGCCTCTCGCGCTTGTCGATAAGCCAGAGGGTTTGCCCCGGAACAAATTGCGGGCGCGTCACCAATTGCGGCTAACGTCTCGTATTCTTCATGGACAAGCGCTGAACGGATGGTGCGATCTCGTTCCGAACGATCAAGCTTCAGTAAACTATCTCGTATGGCCTGATTTCGAATTTCACGTCCGACTTCTTTCGGCGCAAATGCCTGTGCAAGTGCAATCGAATTTTTATGATGAACAAGGCCGGAGTTATGCTTCACATCTGCCAATGAGCTTTGAATGCTTTCCAATACACGTGTTGACACATTTGCTTTGTGAATTACTTTCGCCGCTTCCGTTAAGGTCGGGTCTTCATCAATATGTCGATGCGCGGATTGTAAATCTGCATATTTTTTCTGAATATTCTGATGTGCAGCACGAATTTTGCGCACAGTTTCAGACTGCGGAAGAATGTCGGGTATTTCACCGAAAAGCCGCAGGTTTTGAAATCTCTTATGCTGTGAGTTTTGCATGAATATAATTTTCCTGATGTTTTTTGAGTTTTTAATACGCCCCGTCGCGGAATCACTCGGAGGCGGCGCCGTGGCGGAAGCGCATTTTGGGAGCCGGGGGGTGAAACTGTCGTCTTAGCTTCACGACCTCAGGGTAGCTCACTCTGAAGCCACAATTTAAGTTATTGATTATATTAAATTATTTATACCAACACTAGTTATTTGCTAGTCGCATTTTGACGCTGAATC
>BQJH01000369.1 GCA_021604605.1 Hyphococcus sp. | reverse complement strand
GGGAAGTTACGCAACTGCGGGTCGTCGCAACCCAGACTCTTACGGAGTCCGTCATACCTTGCACCGTCCAAAGATTCGTCGCCGATCACAGAGGGTATGATATTGACGCCTTGACGGATTCCTCAAATGGGATTCTCGAATCGATGGATCTGCGCACTGATGAATTTGATTTGGGGTTTATCTTTGGCGATGTGGGCGATCATGGCGTCCACCAAGTGGACATCGCTGCATCACCTCTTTACTGCGTGTACCCCGCCGATTGGAAATTGCAAACCTCAACCGCAAGAAATGAGCTTGATTTAAAAGCCCTTTCATCACGCCCATATATCGGTCTCAGCGAAACGGAACCAGTCGGCCAGATTGGTCGCAGTTTGATTCTTGATGCCGGGTTGTCACCGGAAATTCATATCCGCGCTCAGAATCATCGACTCGCCGGCGAGATGGCTGCGCGTGGTCTTGGCTATGCATTGCTAGACTATCTGAGCGCCGCTGCCGTGGCCTCAAACAATAGCAACACTGTAAGTATTGCGCCGATTGCCGGCGCAGATCCCATTCCGATCACAGCGGTATTGGCGCGCGCTAATGACCTTACCCGCAAAACTCGCAATTTTATTGAGCATTTTACTGCAGCGTTTCAGCAGGCGCTTCCAAGCCCCAAGAACGGACAGCGCGGCGCTAAATAGCTACATAAAGCTAGTTTATGGTTTTTTATTTTTGATTGATTAAGTTGTTGATTGGGATATCTTGATCGATAAAGGTCGTCACTGCAATTTCGCGTCTTCATAGGAATGCTATGCCCAATTTCGCTTGCACTCATGAGCGTTCCGCCAGCCACAATGCGCCCTCTGACGTAGGCCAACACGCAAAAACGCGGCTGCCTGGCGGAATTTTGTTTTTGTTTTTAACGGTATTTTCGGTATTTACTCTTGGTACTGAAGGCACTTTCGCCAGTGAAACCGGCGTTGTATCTTCGGCTTCGCCGGAAGCTACCGATGCAGGCGTCGAAATTCTTAACAAAGGCGGCAACGCCATCGACGCCGCCATCGCTGTGTCGCTGGCGCTCGGCGTCGCCGAACCTGCCGGCTCAGGCCTTGGCGGGCAGACCGTTATGCTCATCGCCAGACCGAATGAGACGCCAATTGTCATTCACGGGACGACATTATCGCCGGCGGCGACGCCCGAGGAGCCTGATCGTGAAAGCCTTAGGATCGGGCATACCGCCACGACAATTCCCTCCAATCTCAAAGTGCTGAACCGCGCATTTGAACAGTTCGGCAGCGGCGCCGTGGCATGGTCTGAAGTTGTAGCTCCGGCGATTGGAATCGCCGAAGACGGTTTTGAGTTGGGCCGTTTTCGGTCGCTTGCTTTGAATCATTACGCTGCACGCATCAGGAAAAACGAAGTCGCTACGAAACTTTACCTTGCCAAGGACGGGTTGCCGTACAGAGAAGGCGAGCGCTTTAAGCAACCTGTGTTGGCGAAGACATTAAAACGAATTGCCAAATATGGCGCAGAAGATTTTTATCATGGCGATATCGCGAAAGAGATCGCCGCTGATATGAAGGCCAATGGCGGATGGCTCACTCTCAGCGACCTTGAAAACTTTCCGGAACCGCCTGTCGTCGAACCATTGTTAATCAAATATCGCGGCTTGGACGTTTACACGCTGCCGCCGCCATTTGGCGGGTGGGTCGTGTTGCGAGCGCTCCAAAATCTTGAATCAGGCGATCCGAATGCTGTGCGTGAAGTCGGCCCCTCTCGATCCTTGGCGCTGATCGACGCATTACATGAAGCGCATACAGCGCGACGCGAAACGCCGATAACAGACTGGCGCAATGCCGGAACAGAAATTTCTGATCGGCTCCGATCCGATATGGACGAAAGCGGTGAAACAACTCATTTTACGATCGTTGACGATGACGGGGCGATTGTCTCTGTCACGCAAAGCATCGACGGTTATTTTGGCGCTAAGGCGGCGAGTCCAAAATTGGGCTTTCTCTACAACAATTACATGAATTCCTTCGAGGACGACGGTCCCTACAAAGTCGGCCCAGCAAAAGCGCCATTAAGTTCGATGAGCGCAACCGTTGTCTACGAAGATGGGTCCCCTGTGCTCGGCCTCGGAAGTCCTGCAAGCGCACGGATTATCTCTGCTGTTGCGCAAGTTGTTGGTTACTGGATCGATGTAGATCGGAACATCGAATCCGCGGTTAGCGCATATCGCGTTCACGCCTCGCCGCCCAATATCGCTTATATTGAGAGTCCAGAAATTGACGCAGAAACGCTTTCCGCGCTGGCGAAGCGCGACTTCGAGCTTCGCCGCCCGTTTTACGGCGTCGCTCCGGGTTCGCTTGACCCGTATTTTGGCGGCGTTCATGCCGTCGCCAAAGAGAATGGCGCGTGGGTTGGCGCCGCGGACCCGCGCCGAGACGGGACGTCGCGTCTTAAGGACAAATAGCAAAGGACGCTTGTGGTGAACGAGGCTCGCCAAATTTACTCCGCCCGGCGGTTAATTCATCATAACTCCTAAATTCACAAAAAAACGGAAGAGTTGAAATTTGAACTGGTGGTTTAGCATAAAACTCTGGAAGCGCGTATTCTTGGGACTGGCGGCGGGCACGACATACGGTCTCATTGTCGCGCATTTCCTTGACGCAAACGCCGCAGAAGCTCTACTGAGCCACACAAAAGTTATCGGCGATGTTTTTATCCGTCTTATACGGATGATTGTCGTGCCGCTCGTG
>BQJH01000368.1 GCA_021604605.1 Hyphococcus sp. | reverse complement strand
AGTGAGAAGGCGATCCATGTGGCTGTAGGTATCGATCAGGAACGGATGCGCGCCGGCTGCGGCGAGCGGCGACCAGCGGCTAACTTCGTCTCCGCCTGTTGCGTTGACCTCGAGGAGCCCCATCCGGGTCTGCATGACGCGTTCGCGTTCGCCGCCGATTGAGCTGTTGGGAAAAATATCAGCCTTAAATCCAGCTGCCTTTATTGTTTCCAAAAAAGCATGAGCCCAGACGTACACGCCATTGTGTGTCAGATCGGCTGGCGTGCTCATCCCGAATTTTACGGTATTGCGGGGGTCTGCGCAGCTTGTCGCAAACGCGGCGCTGGAGCCGATGCAGGAAAGAAATGTCCGGCGCCTCATATCAGCCCCAGCGCACGCGGCAAAGCCAGAGATAGCTCAGGAAAAACAGCGATAAGCAACAGGACCGCAAGCTCTGCAATGACAAAGGGCAGGATGCGCCGGCAAAGGCCCCAATAGCCTTCGCCGGTAATGGTCGAGACCATTAATATCGCGCCTCCGAGAGGCGGTGTAATGAGGCCAATCGCGAGGTTAAGGCAGATCAAGACGCCAAGCGCAACCGGATGAGAGCCTTGTGCGACAGCGATCGGCACCAGTAAGGGGGCAATGACGGTCAATCCGAGAAGAAAATCAAATCCCATGCCCAAGAACAGGAATGTGAGCATAAGGAGAAGTATGAACGCAAATCCCGTAAGGTTTATCGATTGAACGAACCCGGCGATATCATCTGGGATTTGATGGAGGACAATCAGGTAGCTGAGCAGAGAAGCTGCAGCGATAATCATGAAGATTGACCCGGTCAGGACGGCTGTTCTTTCAACGCCGTCAAATATAGAGCGCCAGCTTAATTCTCCCGAAGTCAGGCCGATAACACTGGCGGCCACACAAGCAAGCGCTCCTGCCTCGATCGGCGTCGTAACACCGAACACAATGCCGCCAAGAATTATGATGGGCAAAAGCAGCGCAGGCAAAGCACGCTTCAAAGTTGGGATGAGCGGCGGCGTATCATCGGCAGCGCCGCCCGGATGGCCCTCGCGCGCAGCGATAATTGCATTCGTGATAAATAGCGCTGACGCCAGGAGCAGGCCAGGGACAACGCCAGCTGCAAAGAGCGCCGCAACGTCGGTCGACATTATTGCGCCGTATAAGATCATGATGATCGACGGCGGTATGATGGGGCCTATGACGGAAGAAGCAGCGGTAATGGCGCCGGCATATTGGCGGTCATATCCGTGCCGTTCCATTTGCGGGACAAAAGTGTTGGAGAGTGCGGCCGCGTCCGCCGCGGCTGAACCACTGATACCTGCGAAGAAAACTGAAGTTAGTATATTGACGTGGCCTAAACCGCCGCGGAGGCGTCCAAGCAACAACATGGAAAAGTCGATGAGCGCGCGTGTTACGCCGGAGCGATTCATGAGTTCGCCGGCGAGAATAAAAAGCGGCATTGCCATGATGGCGAACACGTCGACTTGTGAAAAAATCCGCTGCGGTGCAATGGAAAGGAACTTGCTGGAATCGGAGATGAAATAGGCGATCACGGCGCTGGCGCCGAGGGCGTAGGAGAGACCGACGCCCGCCGCAGCAAAAACGGCAACCAGACCTATGACGAATATCGCTTTCATCAGCGCCTAACTCGCCGCTGCGTGCTTTGGCTCGGTTACGTGTTGAACGTCATCCAACGGCCATATTGGGCGCCTGATATTCTTATACGGACGTTTTCGGGCATCGCTGTTCAGCGTTCCAGGTGCGTCGCAATAGATTATCTTGGAGGCATTTTCGTGGAAGCTGGCATAGAAATGGTGAGAAGATTTCAGCACCAGGATTTTCTTCTCCCATGGAGCAAGGCCAGCCGCCTCTAGGCCGCCAACAGTAAAGGGTTGTTGACGCACATCATTGAGAATGATGTCAATGCCGCCAGCGGAAACCAGCGCAGTGCGCCCAAGTGGCGTTGGCGTGCCATCTGCAATGTGAGGTTGCATTGCGTCAGTTTTGAGTGCGATGACTTCCACATCAAGGTCTACGGGCTGGCCTGAAAATCTTCCGACTTTTCCGCCAATCCTGAGAGGAAGCCGCGCTTTCTCGCCTGCGGCGAAGGCGATAGCGACAGCGGCCGGGTCCCATATATAGGCGACGGCTGCGTTTGAAACGCCTTGTTTCAAAAGCTCTTGTAACACAAACGTTGAATCCGAAGCAGCGCCGCCGCCCGGATTGTCAGACATATCGGCGATAACGACAGTGCCATCCTTGACGCTGAGCGCCTCAGATACGGCTGCTTCAACCGAGCAGAGTTGCGACTGACCGCTTTCGCGCAGTTCAAAAAATTCGCAGCAAATCTCGTTTGCGATTGTGTTCGCCAGCTCTTGATCGTTATCGGTTATTGCGATGACACCCGATCCCGCGCCATTGAAGTCCGACCACGGAAACCCATGCGCCAAAGTAATTGAGAGTACGCCGGGGTCTTTTTCTCGCGCCATGATGTAGTCGACAAATTCACGCATTGGGGAGCGCGCCGTTTGGAACAGGCCAAGCATCGGCGCCCGTGCAAAGCCAACTGTAGGCGATATTTTTTCTTCGCGCAGGCGCACACAAAGGTCATACAGTTCAATCGCTCGTTGATCGAAATCTGTGTGTGGGTATTCTTTACAGGCCTTCACAAAGCTCGCGCGCTCAAGCATTAGCGGCGTTACATTGCAGTGCAAATCCAAAAGTAATCCGATAGGCACGTCGGCGCC
>BQJH01000367.1 GCA_021604605.1 Hyphococcus sp. | reverse complement strand
CAATAAGCCCACATAAATACTGGCGCCGATCAACGCGGCCGTCGCGTATATATCTTGCTTCAGGATCAGTGGCGCTTCATTCAACAACACGTCACGCACAATTCCGCCAAAGGTTGCTGTCACTGCTCCCATAAAAATAGCAATAATCAACGGCGCGTCAGCCGCAAGGGCCGCTTGCGCACCGAGAATAGCAAATACAGCGAGGCCCATCGCATCTGCCCAGATTAGCGCTTTGAGCCGCGACGATAGTAAAGGCTGTGCAATCATCGCGACAACGGCGCCGGCAAGACAAACGAATATCGCTGATGGCGACGCTATCCACCAAACCGGGAAAGATCCGAGCAAGACGTCGCGAATAGTCCCGCCGCCAACGCCGGTCACAAACGCGATCATCCCCACACCAAAAAAATCCATATCATTGCGCAACGCCGTCAATGCGCCAGAGATAGCGAAGACAAAAAGTCCAAAAATATTGAGCACAGCAAATATTGTAGATGGGTCCATAAGCCAGCTTAGCGCCGATTCATGGTTTCCTCGCAAGACTTTCAAAGGTTTCCCGCGTGATCCGATAGACAATACAGTCATCGGTCTCAAACCGACGGCGCTCAACAAACTCAAAGCCTAAGCGCTCATAAAATCGACGCGCGTCCAGATTTCGTTCCAATGGGTCAATCACCACCGCTTTGACGCGCCTATCAGCGAAACAGCGCGCTAACGCCAAATGCATCATCCGGGTCCCATAACCTTTACCCAGATCATCTTCTTCACCGATCCAGATATCGATTGCGCGGTAAGTCGGATCAATATCGCCCCAGTAATGAGTTGGCTCCGCCGCCGCATCAATAATGTCGAGCACGCCAATAGCCCGCCCACCTTCTTCGGCGATAAAGAATTCGCCCCAATCTGCATTGCGTGGAATTTCTTTGTCCCAATCGTACCAGTCATCGTCACCACCTGCACTGATGACATGCGGTTTCTTATCCCAGTATTTTAAAAGCGGGATGTCTTCCTTCGTCGCCGGTCGCAGGCGCATCGAAAACCTTTCTTAAAGTGATCTTGCTATCAGCAGTTTCATGATCTCGTTCGTACCGCCATAAATACGTTGCACGCGGGCATCCGCATACATCCGGCTGATCGGGTATTCGTCCATATAGCCATAACCGCCGAAAAGCTGAAGACACTCATCAATCACTTCGCCTTCAAGGTCGGTGAGCAGCATTTTCGACATGGACGCTGTGGTCGCATCCAGCTTGCCTGCAATCAATTGCTCCGTACAGTAATCAACAAACACACGCGCCATTGTCGCCTTGGCTTTGCATTCCGCCAGCTTAAATTGCGTATTTTGGAAAGCCATAACTGGCCTGCCAAAAGCCTGCCGCTCTTTTACATAGTCAATCGTCAGTTCCAGAGCACGCTCGATGGCGGCGATACTCAAGACAGCAATTTGTTGACGCTCCTGCGGCAGCTGCTCCATCAACTGGAAAAACCCTTGCCCCTCATCCGTACCGAGGAGGTTTTCCGTTGGAATTTTTACATCATTGAAAAATAACTCAGACGTGTCTTGTGCTTTATTGCCTAGTTTTTTCAAATTGCGCCCACGCTCAAACCCATCAGCGCCGTCCGTTTCAACAACCATTAACGACACACCGCTGGCGCCCTCTTTCGGGTCAGTTTTTGCGACAACAATAATGATATTTGCTGTTTGGCCATTTGTGATGAATGTTTTTTGCCCATTCACAACATACTGATTGCCTTCTTTCAGGGCCGTCGTGCGCACGGCCTGCAAATCTGATCCCGTTCCCGGTTCAGTCATAGCGATAGCGCCGATCAGTTCGCCTGTCGCCATTTTAGGCAACCATCGGCGCTTTTGTTCTTCGGTGCCATAATGGGCGATGTAAGGAGCGACAATGCAATTATGAAGCCCGGCGCCAAACCCTTCGACGCCCGCCCTCACTTGTTGCTCCATGGCAATCTGCTCATGAGCGAATGTGCCGCCTAGTCCGCCATATTCTTCCGGCATCGACATGCAGAGTAAACCCTGCTCACCCGACTTCTCCCAGGCCCATCGATCTACAACGCCCTGCTCGCGCCATTTTTCAACATGCGGCGTCAGCTCACGCATATAAAATTTCGCGACTTCTTCTTCGAACATCACCAGTTCGTCGGTTTTCCATGAGGGCTTTGCGGTTTGAACAGCAGGCATTGGCTCTTGTCTCCAGAATTACAGCGTTGCTCTGAATTTGGGCGAGGCTGATCGTTGTTACAAGCTTTGATCGCAGTTCATGACTACAAAAAAGCGCCGCCCACTAATTTTATTCGCGCAAATGAAGCAATGGATACGGACGCCCTTGATCATCAGTGTCCGATCGATCAATTTTTTTGAAACCCATCTTAAGGTAAAAGGTCGCAGCACCTTGATTGTATTCGTTAACATCGACGCTGAGTGGGCCGCCTCGCTTTCTCGCCTGTTCAATAAACGCACGCCCTATACCTCGACCGAAATAACTTGGATCAATAAAGAGTGCATCGATCGTCAAATCAGTCATGCCCATAAACCCAACGATCCTATCCTTGTTTAACGCCACAATGAGGTGTGCTTGTGGAATGTACTCCTCACGCACAAGTTGTGTTATCTCTGCCTTGTCCTCAGGGCTTAAAAAATCATGAGTTACCGCGACAGCATGCTGCCAGACTTTGAAAACAGCTTCCTGATCTTCAGGAACCATTGACCTAAATAATATTTCAATTGAACCGTTCAATTAATTTCTCAG
>BQJH01000366.1 GCA_021604605.1 Hyphococcus sp. | reverse complement strand
TTATGGTGTCTTCAACGGGTCGCGCTGGCGCACAGAAATCCAGCCGAAGGTCGCTGAGTTCATTTCAAAGCATGAGGCGAAGCGTCCTGCTCGCCAAAAAATGGCGGCGGAATAAACTTATCTTTTTTTGAAGTATTCCTTCAGCGCTTTTACGTTATTTCGGTGGGCTGGCGCTGTCTCGCCATGGTCGATCCGACCGTAACAGTGCGTCGTTTTGAAAAGCCTTGAAGGCTGGACGCAAATGGCGGCTTGATCTGATTTTTCCCCAACTTGTTTCTTTCGGGAGTTTTGAAAAACCAATCTCTGGAAGTTTGGCGGCTTCTCACCTATGCAAAGGGTCAAATCTGATCCCGTCTCGTATAGGAAGCCGCGCCCCATGCCTGCAAAATCAAAAAATCCCGTGCGTCTCTATCTGGTTGATGGCTCGGGGTATTTGTTTCGCGCCTACTTTGCCATGGCGCGTTCGCGTGAGGGACTAACCCGCCAGTCTGACGGTTTGCCCGTTGGCGCGGTGCTGGGTTTTTCAAATATGTTGAACAAGCTTTTGACGGACATGCAGGACGAGCATGATCCGACACATCTTGCTGTCGTCTTCGATCATTCCGGCAAGACGTTTCGGAACGATATCTATGCAGACTATAAGGGTAATCGCCCCGATGCGCCGGAAGATTTAATCCCGCAATTTCCACTGGTTCGTGACGCAACGCGTGCGTTCAATGTGCCGTGCATTGAAACGCCGGGTTTTGAGGCGGATGACATTATTGCAACCTATGCCCGCAAAGCAGAGGCGGCGGGCGCTGAGGTTGTCATCATATCATCAGATAAAGATTTGATGCAGCTTGTCAGCGATAGCATTACGATGTTTGACCCAATGAAAAACAAACGCATTGGCCGCGAAGAGGTGATTGAGAAGTTTGGCCTTGGGCCGGAGAATGTCATCGATATTCAGGCGCTCGCCGGGGACTCGTCTGACAATGTGCCGGGTGTGCCGGGTATTGGCGTTAAGACGGCGGCGCAATTAATCGAGGAATATGGCGATCTCGAAACGCTCTTGGAGCGCGCTGCCGAAATCAAGCAAAACAAACGCCGAGAAAATCTGATTGAGTTTGCAGATCAGGCGCGGATATCGAAAGAGCTTGTTTCTTTACGGACGGATGTTCCGCTTGAGGATGAAATTGAAGCGTTGAAAACAAGGGATATCGATCTCGATTTGCTGCTTCCTTTTCTAAAAGAGATGGAATTTACAAAACTGATTGACCGCGTCACGCGGGAGGCGGGCCTGGCCGATAGTATCGCCGCTTCCGGTCCGCTCCCTTCTGTTGAAAAGGCTGAGTACGAAACGATTTTTGATGAAGCCGCTTTGAAGGCATGGGTCGCTGCGGCGTATAAAAGGGGCGTGATCGCTGTTGATACAGAGACCGACAGCCTCAACGCCATGAGCGCTAACTTGGTCGGCGTATGCCTGAGCGTAGAAGCGGGTGGTGGATGTTACATCCCGCTTGGCCACGGCGATGATGGCCTCGCCCTTGATGATGAAGACGTTGCAAAACAAATCCCTCTTGAGAAAGCCTTGAAGATTTTAAAACCGATGCTGGAAGATCCATCGGTTTTAAAAGTCGGGCAGAATTTTAAGTACGACATGCTGGTTTTGTCACGCTATGGCATAAACGTCGCGTCGTTTGATGATACGATGTTGATTTCCTATGCGCTGGATTGCGGGCGCGGCAATCACGGTATGGATGATCTGGCCAAGCGACATCTCGACTACGACACGATCAAATTTTCCGACATTGCAGGAACCGGTAAAAAAGCAAAAACGTTCAACCAGATTGCGATCAAAGACGCGTCTAAATATGCCGCAGAAGACGCAGACATTACGCTGCGTCTCTATGAAAAATTAAAACCCCGCCTCGCTGCAGAAGGAAAAACCACCGTCTATGAAACGCTGGAGCGCCCGCTGGCGCCTGTCATCGTCGCGATGGAGCGTGAAGGTGTAAAGGTCGATCCCGGCGTCTTGTCCGGTCTTTCCGGTGACTTTGCGCAGCGCATGGCTGCAGCAGAAGCGGAGGCTTATAAGCTCGCCGGGGAGGAATTTAATCTTGGGTCGCCAAAGCAGATATCTGAAATCCTCTTTGGCAAGCTGGGTATTCCCGGCGGGCGCAAAACCGCCAAAGGCGCGTGGTCGACCAAAGCGGATATTCTGGAAGAGTTGGCTGCAAGCGGGCATGAATTGCCGCGTGTTTTGCTCGATTGGCGCAGCCTTTCCAAGTTGAAAAGCACTTACACGGACTCGCTGCCCAATGAGATCAACAAGGAGACGGGCCGGATACACACGTCTTATGCGCTGGCCTCAACTACGACGGGCCGGCTTTCTTCAAACGATCCGAATTTACAAAATATCCCGATACGTACGGAAGATGGCCGCAAGATCAGAACGGCGTTTATCCATGAAAAGGGCAATGTCCTGATCTCTGCTGACTACAGTCAGATTGAACTTCGGTTGCTCGCGCACATCGCTGATTTGAAATCCATGAAGCAGGCCTTTGCCGATGGTGTAGATATTCACGCGATGACGGCGTCAGAAATGTTTGGCGACCCGGTGGAGGGAATGGACCCGATGGTTCGCCGCCGGGCCAAGGCGATTAACTTTGGCATCATTTACGGTATTTCGGCTTTCGGTCTCGCCAATCAACTCGGGATATCACGCACTGAAGCAAAAGAATACATCGACAGTTACTTCAAGAAATTTCCCGGAATTCGTCAGTATATGGATGATACAATCGCTTCAG
>BQJH01000365.1 GCA_021604605.1 Hyphococcus sp. | reverse complement strand
TAAAGTGCTCGGCCCTAAGGGCATGATGCCGAACCCTAAAGTTGGCACGGTGACGCCGGATGTCGCGAAACCTGTTAAAGACGCTAAAGGCGGCGCCGTTCAATTCCGCGTTGAAAAAGCCGGTATCATTCATGCTGGCGTCGGTAAAGCGAGCTTTGCTGACAACGCAATTGCTGAAAACGTACAGGCATTCATCAACGCTGTGGCGAAAGCCAAGCCAACAGGCGCGAAGGGCACGTTCATCAAGAAGATTGCAATTTCTTCAACGATGGGCCCTGGCGTTAAAATCGACACGGCGGCTGTCACCGAATAACCGCTAGCAATTTAGTTTAAGATTAAAAACGGCCCCTCAAAAAGGGGCCGTTTTTTTGTTGTGCGGCCTCGCAGCCTTTATACCTCCACCCAGGAGTGGTGTGTAATTAAGCCTTGTTGGCATTCGATATGATCTGGAGGCCCAATCTGAGGGGCTTTAGTCGAGGTGAAAGGCGCTTGACCGAAGGCTGAGAGAGATGCTGCCCTCATTTCAGCGTGATTTTAAATTTCCAGAAAGCGTAAAACAGAGCGTAGGTATTTATACCTGAAATTTGTCTATTCTTTTGATTTCTCTACAGATTATAGTATCAATATTTTAGACTATTTTCAGTAGAGACAAACATTATGAATAAATATCTGGCCGGGTTAATTGCCATCTTACTTTTGGTTTCTTGTGTGACTGCAACGCATAATACTGTTTTTTCAGAGCCCGGTAAATATGTTGGAAAGACGGTAAGTATTTGCGGAAGGCTTGATGACGCTAGCATTCTTTCTAATGAGGTTCCAATAGGAGAATATCCGGAGGATAAAGGATTATCGATTGCTGATTATGGGCCCGTTGAACCACTTGAAAGAAAACGTATTTGTGTGACAGGGAAAATTGTAGATTTGCGGTGTGGGCTTGCAGACACAATGTGTTTTGGGTGGGGGTATAGATATGGAATTGAAATTGTAGGAATTGATAGTTAGTGTGCGATGCCCAGACAGTCCAGCCTCTAGACTTTACCGACGCCTTTGCTGAAGACATTTGGGCGTTCTGCTATCTTTAAAGCCAAGCCAACAGGCGCGAAGGGCACGTTCATCAAGAAGATTGCAATTTCTTCAACGATGGGCCCTGGCGTTAATATCGACACGGCGGCTGTCACCGAATAACCGCTAGCAGTTTATTTTAAGATTAAAAACGGCCCCTCAAAAAGGGGCCGTTTTTTTTCCTGCTAAACTCATCGCTTAAGTCCGCTAACAAATGATGGTTTGTGATTGCTTCTGTCGGGCGCAGCATGCGGCGAAAAGACATTTTTATTATCTCAAATGTGATGTGTCTATCCTTGCATCGTCTAGTGTGACTTGAGATAAAAGAGGGGAACAGGAAACGCCGTTTTGTTGAAGCGATTGATCATAGCTAGAGTGTTTTTGGTGCGTGCGCTTATTGTGCTCGCGGCTTTCGCTCAGCTAGTGCCCATGGCGTCTGCCGCGACGACGGAAGACGGCGATCTCAAGATTGTTATTTGCATGACGGACGGGCCGGTCACAGTTGATTGGGCTGAACTGACCGGCGAAGTCTCGCCCTATGAGGCAAATAACGAACATGAAGCAAGTGGCTCCTGTCATGCGTGTATGGCGTGTTGCCGGATTTCGGCGCCGGCAATTTTTGCCGGATCATCGTTCCCGCATACGGAATTTTTTCCTGCGCCCACGCCCGCGTTAAATGATGCAAAGTCGATCAAGCGTGCTGCTGTTGGCCCGCCTTTGCCCTCTCGCGCTCCCCCGCCAGCTGCCGTTTAAATTCTATTTCGGTATCTGGCATTTCAAATGAAATGCTCTTGTTTTTTTGCGCTTCATCAGGAGTTTGCGCATGCGTAATTTATTTTTAGGCGCCGCTTGTGCGGCCGCCGCTTCTACATCTGTTTTTTCAACTACTGCTTTTGCTGACGGTTCAACGATTGCAAAAAACCATGCGCCGATTGGCGTTATGGGAGATCATGTTCACAAGACCGGCGAGATTATGTTCTCCTACCGGTTCATGCGTATGGACATGGAGGGCTCGAGGGTCGGGACAAACGCGATCACACCCGACGAAATTGCCACGACAATCCCTAACCGTTTCTTCGGCGCCCCCATGCAACCGCCGACTTTGCGTGTTGTGCCGACCGAAATGACCATGGATATGCACATGCTCGGCGCCATGTACGGAGTTACTGACTGGTTGACCCTCATGGCCATGGGGCAGGTCGTTGATAAAGATATGAGCCATCTGACATATCAGGGCGGCATGGGAACGACAGTGCTTGGTGGTTTCCAAACTGGGAGTTCCGGGTTTGGCGACACGAAAGTCGGCGCGCTGGTTCAGTTCATGAAATCTGACACTGGCTCTGTCCGCCATAATGCACATCTCAATCTTGTCGTGTCTTTGCCCACCGGGTCGATCATTGAAACAGATCAGATTTTGACGCCCATGGGCGGTACGCCAACACCGCGTCTGCCATATCCGATGCAATTGGGTTCAGGCACGTTCGATTTTGAGCCAGGCGTTACCTATAATGGCCAAACGGATCAATTTTCCTGGGGCGCGCAATATAAAGCGACGCTTCGCTCGGGCGATAATGACGAAGGCTATTCGTTCGGTGATAAGCATGAGGCAACAGCCTGGGCGCAGTTTGGTCCGGCGCCATGGATTGCTTTTTCGACCCGTGTCGCCATGCGCGCGCAAGATCCGATCAGCGGCATTGATGCGATGGTCGTTGCGCCCGTGCAAACAGCGAAC
>BQJH01000364.1 GCA_021604605.1 Hyphococcus sp. | reverse complement strand
ATCAACGGCGCTCAGTTTTCTATCGCTTTATCGCGATCCGCTTATCGCGAACGCGACGTCCCAATGCGATTTCCGCATCGCAGATTTAAATCGTACGAAAAATCCGCTGTCGCTCTATCTCGCCGTGCCGCCATCGGACATCTCACGAACCAAACCGTTGATGCGGCTTGTTCTCAACCAGATCGGCAGGCGTCTTACCGAAAAGCTCGAAACAGGTGAGAACAAACCTCAAGTGCTGTTGATGCTCGATGAGTTTCCGGCGCTCGGCAAACTCGAATTCTTCGAAAGCGCGCTAGCCTTCATGGCGGGCTATGGCGTGCGTGCATTTTTGATCGCCCAAAGCCTCAATCAGATCGAAAACGCTTACGGGCCCAACAATTCGATTCTCGACAACACCCATGTACGCGTTTCCTTCGCGACCAATGATGAACGCACGGCAAAGCGCGTCAGCGACATGCTGGGGTCTGCAACCGAAATGCGCTCAATGCGCAATTATGCCGGTCATCGCCTGGCGCCATGGCTCGCGCATGTCATGGTCTCGCGCCAGGAAACCCAGCGGCCGTTATTAACCCCCGGCGAAATCATGCAGCTGCCGCCGGATGATGAGCTTGTCCTCATCTCCGGCATGGCGCCAATCCGCGCTCAGAAACTTAAATATTACGAGGACCGTAATTTCACGGAGAGGACGCTTCCCGCGCAGGCAGGCGCCGTCATCAACGATGATCCGGTCTCCCATGATTGGGAAGGCGTACGGGCGGAGGTGCATAGCGATCTTCTGGAGGCCTCGCGCGGAACCTGGAAATCCGACGACGAGATTGAGCGCGAGCGCGCTTACGGCAAACCGTTCAAATCCATGCATCGCAAGTGTAACAAAGACGACGACCGTTCGCGCGATGATATGGGCGAAGATGTTGCCGCCAAAGTGATGACGCGCGCGAGCAAGGGTCTAAACATCGCGCAACGGGTTTATGGCGTTGACCGCGACGCCAATCTCGACTTGATTGGGGAGCGATAGCAATGTCGAAGCCCCGACTTATTGCTTACGTCTCTAACGACATCCGCGCCAAAGTCGCCGCTGCAGCAAAGAAACCCGATGTCTCGCAGTCGGAAATCATTGAGGCGGCGCTCAAAGCCTTCTTCTCCCATGAAATCGACGATCAGCGCGACGCTGCCATTATTCGCCGGCTTGATCGTTTGAGCCGGCAGTTGGCGCGGTTAGAACGCAATGACGCCATCTTCGCTGAAATGATGACGCGGTTTGTGCGCATCTATTTGACCTTCGCGCCGATGATTCCGGAGGCGTCAAAGCCGGCGGCCAAACTCAAAGGCGACGAACGCTTCTCCCGCTATATCGACGCTGTCAAAGGGCAGCTTGAACGCCGGCGCAGCGTCTTTGAAGACGCCTTTGAAGATTTCGTGCCGTCTGCCGAAGACTTCTTTGAGGCGAAAGACCTCGCCGACCTCAATGGAGGCGGCCATGCATAGCGCTTTTAAGGAACGCCTCTCCGGCATGCTGCAAACGGCGCTCGGCGACAACATCATCGCCGCGTTGTCGGATCCGTCGGTTGTTGAAGTGATGGTCAATCCCGATGGCGCTTTATGGATTGAACGCCATGGTAGCGGGCGCGAGAAGACGTTCACGCAATTGTCGCCGGATGAGACCGAGCGCGTTATTCGCCTGGTCGCCAGTCATATCGGTTATTCCTGCGACGCAGACCATCCGATTGTTTCAGCAGAACTTCCCGAAACCGGTGAACGGTTCGAAGGCGTTATTCCACCAATTTCTGAAGCGCCATGTTTTTCGATCCGAAAGCCCGCCGGCAAACTTTATTGTCTGGAAGACTATGTAGTGTCACGCGTCTTGAGTGAAACCCAAGCCGACTTATTGCGAAGCGCGATTGGCGCCCGCAAAAATATTCTGATCGCCGGCGGGACGGGTTCGGGAAAGACGACCCTCGCCAACGCGCTGCTTTCTGAAATCGCGGCGTCGGGCGAGCGCATCATTCTGATTGAAGATACGCGGGAGCTTTCCTGCGACGCCAATGACTGCATTGCGCTTCGGACACGCGACGGTGTCGCGACGCTTGGCGATCTTGTTCGTTCGACCATGCGATTGCGTCCAGACCGGATCATTGTCGGCGAGGTGAGGGGCGGCGAAGCCCTCGATATGCTCAAAGCTTGGAACACCGGCCATCCGGGTGGCATCGCGACGGTGCACGCAAATTCTGCGGCAGCGGCGTTGACGCGTATTGAACAATTGATCGGCGAAGCTGTCGTCAATGCGCCGCGTTCCTTGATCGCCGAGGCCATCGACATCGTTGTTTATATCGCGGGGCGCGGCGACGCCCGCCGCGTTGAAACCATCGCTGAAGTCATCGGTATCGCCGGCGATCATTTCAACATTCACGAATTCAATCCGTCAGAGCATTTCGAGGAAAGGAAAGCATCATGATCCGTATCTTAAATTTATCACTGCTGGTTGCGGGGGTCTTCTTATTATCATCACCGGCTTACGCCGCCGGTTCCGGCATGCCGTGGGAAGGACCGCTGGCGCAAGTTCTTGCCTCTATTGAGGGGCCGGTCGCACGGATCATTGCCGTCATTATCATTACGATCACCGGGCTGACGCTCGCCTTTGGCGGCGCCGATGGAGGATTCCGGAAGTTGGTGCAGATCGTCTTTGGACTGTCGATCGCCTTTGCGGCGACGAGTTTCTTTCTGGCGTTTTTCTCCTTTGGCGGCGGGGCGGCGATCTAATGACGGATCACCTCCCACAAGGCTTTGCCCTGCCGCTGCACCGATCACTCACGGAACCTGTCTTGATGGGCGGCGCGCCGCGCGCCGTTGCGATCCTCAACGGCACGCT
>BQJH01000363.1 GCA_021604605.1 Hyphococcus sp. | reverse complement strand
TTATCATATCTCCTTGCCGTAGTTATCATATGCGCAAGCTCGGGTAATTCTCGCGCCACATCCTCACCGTTCTTAACGATGACAGATTTTTGCCTATCAATGATCGCGCGCTGGCTTTGATATATATCACTAGAAATTGCGTGCCTATATTCTAGCGCGCCGTGCATGAAAAATATACTGATAACAAGCGCCGCCGAAAGCACGCGCATAAAAAGCTTAGAATGAAGAATTGCAGCCAAGGACAGCAGCACAACGAGACCAGCCAAGGCGCGCTGCATGACAGAAAGATCAACAAGGTAACCTATCACGCCATCAATCATTGATCTTTATACAAACCTTTAAGCTAAACACAGCGCTCAACAGTAATATCTATTTAATAATTTGAAGTAAAAATACTCTCACCTAAAGTGAACTAGTATTTATGCTTAACTTCAAAATAAAAAGTGTCTTTAAAACCTTCTCTAGGCTTGTACATAGCACTATTGCAGCAACTGCCCTTTTTGGCTGTGGTTTGAACAATGAAGAGAAGGGTCCGGACGCACCTTCACAACCTCAACCAGCGATCACCCTCCAGCTTGAGCCGCGATCACACCCAGAATTTCACGCCCGAATGAGCTGGAGCGCAGACGAAACGGAATTTCGAAACTATGCCCGTCCTCAATACGCAGGTATCTTTTGGCGCGGCGATTTTGAACGGCTTGAAATAATCGCAGAGGTCTACCGACAGGGCGGCGCAGACGCCCGCACTGGCTCCGGCCTTTTTAAACAGCTCTTTTTCTACCAGACATTCCGGGGACATGAATTCATAAATGCAAACGACATAAAACCGGAAGCGCAAGAGTTGTTAGCTCGCTGGGCAGAAGCATATCCGAGTTCACCAGCACCGCATATTGCGAAAGCAAAAATGCTTTATTCGATTGTCGAAGCAAACAATTTTGGTCTCGACGCCCCCAATCAACGCGCAAACTACCTTAAGCATGTCGAAACGGCTCAAAAGCAGTTGTCAAAAATTTGGCCCCTAATTGCAGAAGAATCTGAGGCGCACAATCACAGGTTATTACTGACCCTCAAATCACCTGAAATACGTAATAACTGGCGTCCAATCTATGAAGAAGCGCGGGAAAAAGCACCAGGATATTATCAACTCTACTTCAATATTTTATGGTTTGCGCCACGCAAGCCAGGCACTAAAAGCGCATTGACGCTTTTGGACGAAATCTCTGATGATCTTGTCGAGGATACACCAAATGAGAACATGGCAGGATACGCGCGCGCCTATTGGGCAGCTTCACAACTGAACTCCAATATGTTTGCCCTCATGCGGAAGCGTCTAGTAAAATCAGAGCTGTTCCGTGCTGGCTTTTACGACGTGCTAGAAAGCTATCCCGATATTTGGAACGCCAACGCGTTTGCATTTTATAGCTGTGCACTAGGAGACCACGAAACATTCAAAAACGTGATGTCAGCAATTGATGGTAACCTGATTGATGACATCTGGGATGCAAGAACCCAACAAGGTTGCATCGAATGGGCAAACAACAGTCCTCCGGCATGATTTTCCCAAGGCAACAACGCCGACTTTAGAACCAATAAGCAACGCTGCATTTGCCCATCAGCATATGGCAGGCGGCTCTGCTGGTAGGGTCACTTGTTACGGATAAGCCCTTTTCGCTATTGCAGCAAAACGAGCAGGCCGGCGAGCAACGCAAGTCCGGAAACAACCCCGAGAGCCTTTTGCACAGGAGGCGGTCATCTACGAATGATGTGGATCATCCCGCCCCCTATCACAAGTTCTTGAAAATAGCAGTCTCAGCAACCGTAAGTCGCCGATTCTGCCTGACATGGCTCCTGTCTTAAGCTATAATTTATGCACGAAGTGCGCACGTAATTTGGAGGCCCTATGCTCCGTATCAGCGCTCTAGTGTGTTCAATTTTCTTATTTGCCCTGCCAGCCGAAGCCCAGCATCGAGCTGACCAACGCCCCATTGCGGAGATCCCGTTCGAGATTGGCTATGATGGTCTCATCGTCATTGACGTGTCCGTTAACGGGCGCGGAGGCCATCACTTTATTGTCGATACCGGCGCGACGATTACCGTCGTGTTTGAAAACCTCATCAAACAACAGGCTGAATATGTGCCGGAAACCAATACGCGCCGGGTCATCGGGATTTCCAGCGCCGAGCTACTGCCGACCTATACGATTGACCGTATGGATATTGGGCCGCTGAACTTTCAAAATCATCGGTCCGTGATTGTTGGGGATTGGGGTGAGGATCGGCCAACCCCGCAAGGGATCATCGGCCTCGACGTTCTTGAAAACTACTTTGTCCATTTTGACATCGATGCGCGCGTGCTGCGCCTTTATGATAGTGCAGCGCCAAGGCCGACCTTACCAGGCAATTGGGCGTCCGCGTCCCTTAAGCGCTACAGCTTCAGCGAGAACACGCGGCATATTTATATTGTCGACGTAAAATTGAAAGGCACAGCTGTGCCGATGATTTTTGACCTCGGCGCGGAAAATGCAATCATCAACTATAAAGCACTGCGAAGAGTGCTCGCGACATCGATTAACTCTGAATATGAAGTAGGCGGTCACGGCGTCAGATTTGGCGTGAAGTTTTCAGATCTATTTGACGAAACGGATGAAGCCAAACTTGTGCGCTTAAAAAACCTAGTGATTGGCAAAACAGTCTGGCGCAAACCGGCGCTCATCGTTTTTGACGGGCTTATTTTTGAAGAATTGGGCGTCGCCAAAAAACCGTTCGGCATGCTGGGCGCCAAAATATTGTTGGCGCGTAATTTTGCCCTTGATTTTCAAACCTCTGAATACCTCATTGGCCCGGAAACCGAACAATCCAGTTTGCAG
>BQJH01000362.1 GCA_021604605.1 Hyphococcus sp. | reverse complement strand
CCCTTCGGCGCGGGGCGCGCCATTACTTGCCGACGCTGCACCATTTGAAACTGGCGCTGCAGGCTTAAGCGCCGCGACCTTTTCCGGCTTCGCTGCAGGAGCTGCTGTTTCAGGCGCAGGCTTAGCGGGCGCTTCTTCTGCTTTTGCTGGCGCCTCTTCTTCCCCCGGTTTTACATTGCCGGCGCCGTCTACTTCCAACCGGATCAGCGGCGACCCAACAGCCAGCACTTCACCGACTTTGCCGCCGTGCCAGATCACTTTGCCTTCAACCGGAGACGGTATCTCAACAGTCGCCTTGTCGGTCATGACAGCGGCGAGCACCTGATCTTCTTGCACATTCGCGCCAATATCGACCGTCCACTCAACGACTTCCGCTTCCGCAACACCCTCGCCGACATCCGGCATCTTGATGACATGTACGCCCATTATGCGTTCTCCATCACTTTTTTCAGTGCGTCGCCGACGCGTTTCGGCCCCGGGAAATAATCCCACTCATGCGCATGCGGATACGGTGTATCGTAACCCGTCACCCTGATAATCGGCGCTTCAAGGTGATAAAAACACCCTTCCATCACAACCGCCATTAGCTCGGCGCCAAACCCGCATGTTTTCGTCGCTTCATGAACGACCACACAGCGCCCGGTCTTTTTAACCGACGCTTCAATCGTTTCCATATCGAGCGGCAGAATTGTCCGTAGATCAATGATTTCCGCATCAACACCAGCCTCTTGCGCCGCTGCTTCCGCCACATAAACCATGGTGCCATAGGCAAGAACAGTGACGTCCTCCCCTTCCCGGCGGATTGCCGCTTTGCCGAGCGGTACGGTGTAGTGGCCTTCCGGCACATCACCGAGATCGTGTTTCGACCATGGCGTCACCGGCCGGTCATGATGCCCATCAAACGGACCATTATAAAGCCGCTTCGGTTCTAAAAAGATCACCGGGTCATCATCTTCAATCGCCGAGATCAACAAACCTTTTGCATCATAAGGGTTTGAGGGGATCACCGTCTTGAGGCCGGAAATATGGGCGAACAAAGCCTCCGGGCTTTGTGAGTGTGTTTGCCCGCCAAAAATCCCACCGCCTGTAGGCATGCGCACCACCATGGGCACAGTAAAATCGTTGTTGGAACGATATCGGATACGCGCTGCTTCCTGAGAAAGCTGATCGAACCCGGGGAAGACATAATCAGCAAACTGAATCTCAACACACGGTCGAACACCATAGGTCGCCATACCAATCGCAGACCCGATAATGCCGCTTTCATTGATCGGGCTGTCAAAGCATCGCTGGGGCCCGTATTTTTTCTGTAAGCCCTCGGTGCAACGAAAGACGCCACCGAAATATCCGACATCCTCGCCAAAAACGACGACGTTGTCGTCACGTTCCATCGAGTTATCCATGGCGCTGCGGATCGCCTGAATCATTGTCATACGCGCCATGATTATACTCCCGCCTCTTGCCGTTGGCGCCGGAGATGCGGCGGCATTTCTTTGTACACATCGTCGAACATAGTACGCGCAGAAACATGTGGGCCATCATGCAACGTACCGTTCTTTACCGCCTCCCGGTTTGCTTCAGCGACTTGTGTCTCAATCATCTCTTTGGCCTGAACATGCCGCGCTTCTGACCACGCGCCGCGTTTGATCAAATAGTTTTTCAAGCGCTCAATCGGATCACCGAGCGGCCATGCGTCTGACTCCTGCTTCGGCCGATAGGCAGAAGGGTCATCAGATGTTGAGTGAGCGCCAGCACGGTATGTCACATGCTCAATCAATGTAGGGCCCAGTCCTTTACGCGCCCTGTCCGCCGCCCATTTTGAAACGGCGTAGACCGCCAAGTAATCATTCCCGTCAACCCGCAATGACGGGATGCCAAAACCGAGCCCCCGCGCAGCGAAGGTTGCTGCTTTACCGCGGGCGATGCCCTGAAATGTTGAGATCGCCCACTGGTTATTGACGATATTAAGGACAACAGGCGCGCGGTAAGTCGATGCAAAAACTAACGCTGAATGAAAATCCGACTCGGCCGTTGAACCATCACCGATCCAGCTTGTTGCGATTTTTGTATCGCCCTTAATGGCCGACGCCATCGCCCAGCCAACGCCTTGAATAAATTGCGTCGCGAGATTGCCAGAGACCGTGAAGAAGCCGTGCTTCTTTGATGAGTACATGATCGGCAGTTGCCGCCCCATCAATGGGTCAGCTTTGTTGGAGTATATCTGGTTGATCATATCGACCATCGGGTAATCCGAGGACAGTAACAGCCCCTGCTGTCGATAGGTCGGAAAGTTCATGTCGCCGGGCTCAAGCACTTTCGCAAAAGCACAGGCGATCGCCTCTTCTCCAAGCGCCTGCATATAAAAGCTTGTTTTGCCCTGGCGCTGCGCCATCTGCATCCGTGCATCAAAAGCGCGGACCCGCATCATGTCTTCAAGGCCCGCTTGAACCTGCTCGTCATTGAGGAGATCCGCCCACGGACCAACGGCTTCCTGTTTGCGGTTCATGACCCGAATAATCGAATAGGCAAGATCGTGAATGTCTTCAGCTTTCACGTCGATATCAGGCCGACGCACAGACCCGGCTTCCGGGATGCTCACATTAGAAAAATCTGGCTCGTCACCGGGACGAAATTCTGGCTCTGGCACATATAGCGATAGCGGCTCATGGTCGCTCATCTTGATCTCCGAGTTGCGGGAAGGCTGCGCGAGAAAGAGCGCGAAGCCCTTGTTTTTATGAAATCTTCTACATCGAGAACGCTTGGCGAGGCCCTCATGTAGTCCGCCAGACCCGGCGCTGGCAATGGCCGGGAATAAGACTCGGGAAAAAGAGCGAGGCCGTGTCAGGATGCGAAGCGCAGGAGCGTTT
>BQJH01000361.1 GCA_021604605.1 Hyphococcus sp. | reverse complement strand
GGTCGGCATTGCCGCCGGCGCCGGTTACATGGCGTTTGGTGATTTAAAGGACTTTGGCGACCGGGACAGAACAGCGGATATTTCCAGAACATATGAGTTGACCGATTTTGATGAAATTGAGGTTGGCGGTGTTTACGAGTTAACGGTTCAGGCAGGGTCCGACTTTTCCATCAAAGTCTCTGGCCATCCTGATCAAATGGACCGTGCTGAAGTAAGCGTCGAAAACGGTATTCTCACTCTTTCTCACGGCGACGAGAAGCGCGGTAAACGCAACTGGCGAACCAAAAGCCTTTCTGCGGAAATTTCATTGCCGTCCCTTTCTTCGATTGATGTGGCGGGCGTAGCGGAAGTCGATGTGTCGGGCATTGAAGTTGAAGACTTTTCTGCTCGCCTTTCCGGTGTCGGGGAAATTGAACTTTCCGGCAATTGCGGAGATCTCAGCGCCCGTGTGTCGGGCGTGGGGGAGTTGAACGCCTCGTCCCTTCGGTGCGCTACAGTTGATGTCACTGTTTCCGGGATTGGTGAGGCTGAGGTCTATGCGAGCGAAGCGGTTGACGCGAGCGTCGGCGGGATTGGCTCTATCACGGTCTATGGTTCTCCCTCGCAAGTCGAAAAAAGCGGCGGGTTTCTTTCCGATATCACGGTTAAATAGCGAGCAAATTGCAGCAATCGAATGGGCTAGGGAAGTGGGCAATATTGCCGATCCCTGGCCTGTTTTGCGATTCGCTGGACCATCAGCGCCTCTGGCGGGTGCGTGTTGAAAAAATTGCGACCGATTAGCCCATAAATCTCGCGTGACTAAACCGCCGATCCCCGTTAAGACGCGAGGGATATGAGCGATTTTTGGACATTTCTTTCGACGCGGCCGGTTGATGCTGGCTGGCTCGGCTGGTTGATCCCAACGACGATACAGGCGTTGGCGGTCATCGTGACGCTCCTGCTTGCGCAGGCCTTCCTGATGTATTTTGACCGCAAGGTCTGGGCGGCTGTGCAAATGCGTAAAGGCCCGAATGTGGTTGGCCCGTTTGGCCTGCTGCAGTCTTTTGCTGACCTTTTTAAGTTTGTTTTCAAAGAAATCATCATTCCGGCGGGCGCCAACAAGACAGTCTTTATTCTGGCGCCGGCGATTACATTCGTATTGGCGTTGGTTGGTTGGGCAGTGATCCCGGTCGGCCCTGGACTGGTGGTCTCTGACATTAATGTCGGCGTGCTCTACCTCTTTGCGGTTTCCTCGCTCGGTGTTTACGGCCTGATAATGGGCGGCTGGGCGTCGAATTCGAAATATTCGTTCCTGGGCGCGCTTCGTTCGGCCGCGCAAATGATCTCGTATGAGGTCTCCATCGGCTTTGTAATCATCACGGTGCTTTTGGTAGTCGGCTCGGTGAATTTGTCCGACATTGTCTTGAGCCAGTCTCGCGGGGCAGGGATGTTGAACTGGCATTTTCTTCCGCTGTTCCCGATGTTCGTTGTTTTCTTCATTTCGGCATTGGCGGAAACCAACCGACCGCCTTTCGATCTGCCGGAGGCTGAATCGGAACTCGTAGCGGGCTATCAGGTTGAGTATTCCTCGACCCTCTTTCTTCTCTTCATGATTGGTGAACTGGCGAACATCTTGTTGATGTGCGCCATGTTGACGATTTTCTTCTTTGGCGGCTGGCATTCGCCGATCCCATGGGCGCCGCTTGAGACCGTGCCGGTCTTCTGGTTCTGCGCCAAGATCGTGTTTTTCTTCTTCCTGTTTGCCATGGTGAAGGCGATTGTACCGCGCTATCGGTACGACCAGTTGATGCGCATTGGTTGGAAGATCTTTTTGCCGTTGTCGCTTTCCTGGGTCATGCTGGTTGCAGGGGCGTTGATTATGTTCCCCGATCTGGCGGCGCATTTCCAGAGCTGGAGAAACTAGATGTCTCGTGTTGCTCAGGCCATAAAGGGCTTTGCCCTCCTTGATTTTTTGAGCGCGTTCTGGCTTGCGCTGAAATATTATGTTCGTCCAAAAGCGACGCTTAACTATCCTTTTGAGAAGGGGCCTCTCAGCCCGCGCTTTCGCGGCGAACATGCGTTGCGCCGTTATCCGAATGGGGAAGAGCGCTGTATCGCCTGTAAGCTTTGCGAGGCAATCTGTCCGGCTCAGGCGATCACCATTGAGGCTGAACCGCGCGATGATGGTTCGCGCCGCACGACGCGCTATGATATCGATATGGTTAAATGCATCTATTGCGGCTTCTGTCAGGAAGCATGCCCGGTGGACGCCATTGTTGAGGGGCCGAATTTCGAGTTTGCGACCGAGACCCGCGAAGAACTTTATTACGATAAAGACCGCCTGCTTGCGAATGGCGATCGCTGGGAACGTGAGATTGCCAAAAACCTCGAGCTGGACGCGCCTTACCGCTAGAGCGTCAGCTCTTGCATATTCGATGTTGGCGGCGCGGCGCCCGGGCAATAAATATCCGATCATTTTTTCATTATACGCCCACTGACGAGGGGGGAGGATATCTATCCACCAACACTGGGTTTTATGAAAGAATACCCTCCCTAGGTTGTATTTTTCGAAAATGATTGCACGTAAAAGTTTTGATACATCACTGAAAATTCAGACGTCTGATTTTGCGAGATATCGTTCGTAGGTAGAATTCCCAACTGGACTAACAACTCAAACGAGAATTTGTTTTCGCTGCTGGTGTGTTGCCCTAAATAAATAGTGCAAAATTTATTAGCGATTTTAACCATAACAATCTGGACAGATGGTCCAATGTTTGCGAATACCCGCTTGGTAAAAGTAGTTTAGTGGGGACCACAATGTTTTCTCGTATAAAAGTAGCGTTAATTGCAGGCGCCGCGTCATTGGCCGCTGCAGCACCAGCTTCTGCAGGTGTA
>BQJH01000360.1 GCA_021604605.1 Hyphococcus sp. | reverse complement strand
AGGTAGACAAGGCATCCCTGATCGTCCGCGACGATATAAAATCGAAGGTCGATCTGTACCACAAAATTATTCCGCCGCCGCGTGTATATGAATGGAACATACTGCACCGGAAAATTGCGTCTTACTGGGGTCATGGCGTTCTTGCGATCGATATGGACGGCGTATTGTGCGAGAACTGTCCGAAGGGAGTCGATGATGACGAATCGCTATATCTGGACTGGCTGAAAACGGCAAAGCCGTACCTGATTCCTGCGTTCGAGGTTGACGCTATCATCACTTGCCGGCTTGAGAAATATCGCGCGGAGACAGAGCGGTGGCTGGCCAGTCACAATGTAAAGTACAAGTCGCTTTTCATGTGGGACGTACCGAATAAGAGCGATCGCCTCGGCAAGTTCGCACGCCACAAGGTTACGGAATTGTTGAAATTGAAACCCGATATGTTCTGGGAAAGCAGCTGGGGTCAATCACAACGAATATGGGAAAGAACCAAAATTCCGACTCTCTGCATTGACGAGATGACACTCTTGAGCTGATCCTGGCGAACGCCCGGATGGACCCCAAACCAATCGCCGCGACAAAAGGTGTGTTGTTATTGTGTGCCCGGCCTGGCTGAAATCGCGGCCCGGCTGCAGTGAGCCGGGGTAGCGATCAATCCCAGCCTGGTTCAGTTACTCAATAATCAACGTGGGTGGGCGCGGGTCTGCTCCCGCACTTGCGGTAGCACCGTTCGCACGAATGAGAATAATCCCGTCCCGGTCTTTTAGCGTTACGCTCGTAACAGGCTTGCCATTGTTAACCGAGGAATCCTGCTTGCCATTGATGCGTACAAAGCCCGGCTCGATGGTCACTGTCTGCTTGCCATTCTCTTTCGGATTGACGAGCGCGATACCGCCCTCGAAATCACGACGATAAACGCCCTTTTTCCACGGTTTGGTCGATGGCCCTTCCAACGCCTTGCCCAGCCAGCTTGTATTACGCGTGCCAGCGGCGTCGTACTCGTCAAACCACGGCGTATCGCCGTGTGCATACTGGTTATTGGGGCGGTAGGAAAAGTAGCCGTTGTCCATTAGCGAACTTGCGAATGCATAGCGGAAAAACTGATAGTCTTTCGGAGCACCCGTGACATTAAACAACATGAGTTTAGGCTCTTTAAGATAGGACATTGCAAGCCTGAACTGGTCCATCGCAGTGTACCAGCCACCGGACTCAGCTTCGTTTGACCACGACCTGCCCATCACACCTTCAAACTGACCTGCACTAACCTTGCGGTAGTACTCTGGCAGAATGATGTCGGCATCTTTACGTTTGGCCCAACCACCCAGGTTAGGCATGACGTACATATCCGGTCGGAGTTTCTTGATTGCCGTCCAGTACGCCGCGTGACCGCGGCGATACGCAGCGTGCAGCTTCTGGTTATCGCTAACCGCGCCGCCACTCCAGTCCACCTTGCCACCTTCGCGGGAAGATCGCGGTTGCACGAAAGTTGAATCGGCATACCACAGGTCCCATTCCGGCGCGAAAAACCATTCATCGTAACTGCTTTTGGCAAGGTGTTGCGGCCAGCGCCTTCCGTTGCCATCCGGTTTCACGTATTCAGTCAGATTGACGTACCACGTATTGTTGTAAACAGAAGTCTGGTTGCCATTGGCATCGCGGGCGTACCAGTCGAACGCATTGCTCTTGTTGGGGCCTTTTTCCGAACTGATCTTTTCCCGTAATGCCTGGTATGCATTGTTGGCCTTGTTAACCTGGCCAAGTATGGTGTATTGACCCAGCAGCAGTTTCGGATTGCGCTTCTTGATTGCTTGCGCGACATCGCGTGGCGTCATTCCGTCGCGATTCCAGGTTCGCGGAAAACCAAGGATCACAAGATCGAGGCGGGCCAGTAACTTGTGATACTCCGGATCCTCGTATCCTTCGTAGGGCGTCTTGCCGTTAAACACACCACCCAATCTTGGAAAATCAGATTTGGGTTTGTTCGCCGCATGAGCAGAACCCATGAACAAAACCGTACTAATTATTACAACGAAAATATTCATGAAAGATTTGAAGCGACCAAGCGATCTTCCTGTAGTACTCACAATTATCATAGCTACCTCAGATGATGTGCCCTGCATCCTGCCAACACAACATGCAATATCAAGTGCAAAACTCCACATATACCAACGTCCGAAGACGTTTTGCATCGACAAAGGGAATTACGCACCATTCAGAGGTAAACCGCAGAGCCCGGCTGATCAGCCGATGTAATGCCCCGCAGCGAGAAAGATTCCTTTCCGGCAACCTCGCAATCGTAGGATCAACCCTTAGACCGATGGCTTTGCGTCTTCGCCTTTCGACGAATTTGCCTTTATCAACGTGAACGAGACTACTGGGAGCTCAAAAGCAATGCAACCTTTGAGTTAACATATTACTCTCGCTAATCCGCTATTTTGCACATTAAAACGAGAACTTGCTCGCAGTTTTGCAAATGCGAAATAAAGAAAAATCAGGCCTGATCGCTTGCCCCGCCGCGCATCCAGCCAGGACACCGCATCGACGGATAGTCTCGCAACAACTGTTCGTACAAACGCTGATTTCTGGCACTGTAATGGGCCTGCAATTTCTTCCGCCCCGCAACACCGATTTCTATATCGCGACTATCATCGACGTTCACGAAATTGTACAAGGCGCGAACTTTTTGCTTGAGGCCAGGCGATTTGTTTAACCATGGTTCCAGCTTGAGGTTTGCGCTTCCTGCAATTCTTCGCAATGACGACCAACGATGTGCTCTGCTCTTGTTCTCTATAGTGAAGTCAAAGTCGGTGTAGAAAGCATCATCAATACCTGCAAACGTCGAGACGGACTTCATCAGACCCGCCGTATCATGGCGCAACGAATCATAAAACCCGATCATGATTTGCG
>BQJH01000359.1 GCA_021604605.1 Hyphococcus sp. | reverse complement strand
AGGACAAAATCCGGATAGGTCGTTTCACATGCGGCGAGTGCGAGCGGCGCAACCGAAAACAACAAACAAAAATTACGCATGACTTATCCTCCGTTGAGGTCTTTCGACCAATTGAGCCCGTGGACGTAGATGCCGAGCGGGTTTTTATGGAGTGCCTCCGCCGTGCGGGGCGCATCCATGACAATGCTTAAAACAGCGGTGTAGGTCTCAGTTCCTACCGGATTGCCATTGCGATATTCGTTTTCGCGCCAGCGGATTTCGAAGCTGGTGTCGGATGAGCGAACAATTGAATTGATATCGACCGAAACGCTGCGTTGCCCGACTTCCGTAAAAGGATCATTGACCCGTGCATATTCATTGAGCGCGGCCGCGCCACGATCAGTAGCGAAATCATACGCCGACAGCCAGTTCTGGCGCACGACAACAGGGTCAATCGACACCGCCCGCACATTGCGAATGAAGCTTGCGAGATGATGGGCGATTTGGGCATCGCTTGGGCTAAAGGCGCCGCGGGCCGGACCAACAGCGCGAACGCCGCCATCGGCGGTGACTTCAACGACGTATGGCGTCACCAAACTTTGCCCTGATCGCCAGACCAGCCCGCCTGCAAGCGCTGCTGACATGGCCAATGAAACAAATGCCGCAAGCCGCCAGTTCCTGGCCTGAACCCGCGCCGATCCGATACGGTCGTCCCACACCTGTCCTGCCCGCTGATACGGCGTTTCCGGTTCCGGGGTCTTGCCAAAGGCGTCCTGGTTTCGCTTCCACATCTTAATCATCATCCTGTTTGAGTTTCGGAGAATCGCCGCCGACCGGCCGGTCGCCGTCGCGAATGGCTTGCGTTGTGGCGAGCCCCGCATCCCGTACGAATTGTTCGCGTTTGAGATTTTGCGCCCATTGCGGCGCCGCTGACGCAATCGATGATGGGATATTGACGGGCGCGGCGACTTTGCCGCCGGTTCCTTCAAAGGCGGCGCGGGCGCCAGCGTTAAAAGACCCGCCCGCATCGCCAAGAACATGGGCCGCGCCTTTGCGCGCCGATGACATCGCCGCGCCTGCGCCAGCAGATGCAACAGACGAAACCCCTGCTGCTGCGCCGCGCAAACCGCCAGCGCCGGAGAGCGAGCGGCCCATGGAATAGGCCGCCTGGGTTCCGCCAGCGAGCGCCGCGCCCGAGGACACCGCCGTTCGCGATCCGGATGCGATGGCTTTAACGCCGCTTGCGGCAATGGCGCCGCCGGCAAGCGCTCCGGCGCCGACGCCTGCGACGGTACCGACCGCCGCCCCGGCGCCCAACTGCGGTGCGCCTGAGACCAAGCCATTGGCAATCGCCGGACCAAAGACGCCGAGTGCTAGCAGTGAGAGCGACGCTAAAATGACGGAGGCGGCTTCTTCAAGGGTAATGGCGCCGGGTGTAAAGGCCGATGTAATCGATCCGAAGATCGTCGAGCCGATGCCGACAATGACGGCGAGCACCATCAATTTGATGCCCGACGACATGACATTGCCGAGAACACGCTCGGCAAGGAACGATGTCTTGTTCCACAGCGCGAAGGGAACAAGAACGAAGCCCGCAAGTGTCGTCAGTTTAAATTCGATGATGGTGATGAAGAGCTGGATCGCGAGAATAAAGAAGGCGAGCAGCACGATCACCCAGGCGAACATTAAAATCGAAATCAAGACAAAGTTTTCAAAAAAAGCGATCGGCCCGAGTAATCCGCTCACTTCATCCAGCAACGGAAACGCCGCCGTATAGCCGGTATTGGCGACGAAGCCCGGCTTTAAGAGATCCGCCGCAGTAATTGTGCCGCCAGTCGCATTAAGCCCAAGCTGCGCGAAAGACGAAAAGATGATGTTCGCGAGAAACGTGAAGTTGTTGAGGATAAATGCAAAGGCGCCGACATAAAGGATCTTCTTTAAAAACTGGCCGATGATGTTGGTGTCAGGGCCGAGAGACCAAAAAAGCCCGGCAAGAACAATATCAATACCGATCAGGATCGCAGTCAGATAAGCGACATCAGGCGCGAGCAATCCAAAGCCTGAATCGATATAGGCGGAGAAGGTCGCAACGAACTGATCGATGATATTAAGATTGCCCATGGGTCCCAATCCTCACGGCGTGTAAATGTCGCCGTCGCCGACAAAGCGCGCCATTCGTTCACGACCCGCTTCCTTGGCCATCAGTTTGTTAGCGTCATCCAAAGTCTGGGCGCGATATTGCGCCGCCAGGAGCTGCTGCATCTGCAGCGTTTGCTTGGCGCCTAACGCGGTCAGTTGATTGCCCGCTTGCGCGACTTGCAGATTGCCGACGGCGCTTTGGCTTTCAGAAATCAAAATATCGAGGGTTGCTGAATCGGCTTTGGCGATTTCAGCGATCTTGGCCTGGATGCGCAATGCATCTTCCATGGCGAAGCGCGCTGCTTGCCAACGCGCCTGCGCATGGATCGACATCTCCGCATTTGTAAAAGTCGTGTAGGCTTGAGGATAGAATGCGGCGAAGGCCGCATCAGTTTGCGTCACCGTAAAGGCGATGCCTTTGGCGCTGGCGACAAAGGCGTCGATCTCCGCGAGCGTTGATTGCAGATCAGCGGCAACGGAGAGCGGCAGATTTTTTAAGTTCTCCGCCTGATTGACAATCATCTGCGCTTCATTGGCGAGTTGCCTGATCTGGTTATTGATCATCTGCAGCGTCCGCGCGGCGGTCAGCAAATTCTGGGTATGATTGGTGGGGTCATAAACGATCCCCCCAAAGATAAAGGCCTCAGATGGCGTCACCGTTGATATCGCCAACGCTGACGCCGCCAACAATGCTTTTAACTTACGGCGCATAGTTTTTCTCCTTCATTTGTTGTTTGGTCAATCAGATCCGCCGCCCATTGAACGCCGCAAACGCGCAGCCAGGCGGGCGTG
>BQJH01000358.1 GCA_021604605.1 Hyphococcus sp. | reverse complement strand
GTTGGCGGCATTGTCAGCGAAATGATCCTGACGCTTGTCGTTTTGCCCGCCGTGTTCATGCTTTGGAAATTCGCTGAAATCCGCCGTGAGGAAATGAAACGAACGACAGGCGGTGTGCCCCCTGCAAGGGTGCGCACGAGTCCGGCTGAGTGAAGTGTCATGAGTGAAAAATGCGTTTTCGAGAAACAATTATTATGAGGAGGCTTCGATGCAGAATTTGATCGAACCAAATATCCATCCGATGCTTGTACATTTTGCTTATGCGCTAACCGTTACGGGTGCGCTCAGTCTTTTTGTTGTTTCACTTTCTCCTACGGGTGGATGGCGCGATACTCTAAAAAGCGCCGGCGACTGGATGCTCGCATTTGGCGCTATTGCTATTGTCTTTACCGTCGCAGCCGGGTTTCAGGCCTACTATTCTGTCGATCATGACGGTCCCTCACATGCCGCCATGACAACGCATCGGAATTGGGCTGTTCCCACTGCAATCGCCATTCTCGTTCTAAGTGTTTGGCGCTGGATGAAACGCAAAAATCGCCCGCCCTTTTTGTTCTCCGTTTTGTTGCTCGCCGCCGCTGCTTCCCTTTCCGTCACTGCATGGTGGGGCGGCAATCTTGTTTACGGTCATGGCCTCGGTGTTTCTCGCATGCCCATGGTGACCGGCGAAGGTCATGATCATGAACATGCGCCTGGTGAGGGCCATGGCGATGAGACGGAAACAAAAGAAACCGCCGGGCATGACAACAGCGATGGTCACCACGACAATGATGCAGCGCCTGATACGCCGGTGCCGGACGTTGAGGCTGCATCTGATTTTGATGTTTCTGCATATCCTGAAACGCCCGAAGGTGTTGTTGATGCCTACGCAGCCGCCTTGCGCGCCGGTGATGAGCCGGCCGTTCGCGCCATGCTCGCACAAAATGTGATTATCGCCGAAGGCGGCGGCGCGGAGCGTTCCGTTGAAGAATATGCCGGTCATCATATGCCGGCAGACATGGCGTTTACCGCAGCTGTCGATTTTTCAAGGAAAAACCGTGACGTGATCGTCAGCGAAGATATCGCCACTGTCATTTCTGAAAGTCAGGTTCATGGCGAGTTTCGCGGCGAACCTGTTCATTCGCGCATGATGGAAACCATGGTGTTGCGTCGCATCGATGAGCGCTGGCGCATCGTCCATATCCATTGGTCATCCGCGCCGCTAACCGGCGAGCATGAGCACTGATGGCTGAGAGCGCGCAAGACAGATCAAGTCAGTATAAAGAGGGCAGCCTGTCCTTAGGCGGCGCGGTTGCCATGGGCACCGGCGTCATGATCGGCGCGGGCATATTCGCCCTCACCGGACAAGTTGCCGAGTTCGCCGGGCCGTATTTTCCGGTAGCGTTTTTAATCGCGGCGATCATCAGTGCGTTTAGCGCCTACACTTATATCAAGATGTCGAACAAATACCCTTCAGCGGGCGGCATCGCGATGATCCTGCACAAGGCATACGGTCAATCGATGATGACCGGAGCCTGCGCGCTTCTTATGGCGCTTTCCATGGTGATTAATGAAAGTCTCGTTGCGCGTACTTTTGGAACCTATACGCTGCAGCTCTTCGGTATCGATGAAACCAGCATGTTTGTGCCGTTGCTTGCTGTGGCCCTTATCGTTGCGGCTTTCCTGATTAACATTGCCGGAAACTCATTGATTGGAGGCATTTCCAAAGTCGCAGCTGTGCTAAAAGTCGGCGGAATACTCGCGTTTGCCGGCGCAGCTCTATGGGCCTCAGGCTTTTCGTTTGAGGCCGCGAGCAGTGCTCGATCTCCTGAGGGTTCTGGCACGGGCTTTCTCGCTGGCGTTGCGCTCGCGATCCTTGCCTATAAAGGCTTTACGACCATCACCAATAGCGGCGGCGAGGTCAAAAATCCAAAACAGAATGTCGGGCGCGCGATCATGATCTCGCTCGCCATCTGTCTGATTGTGTATATGGCCGTTGCTTTTGCGGTCGGTTCATCACTTTCGATTGATGAGATTATCGCCGCCAAGGATTATTCACTGGCCGAAGCCGCGCGCCCGGCGCTTGGGCGCAACGGTATGATCTTCACCGTCGTAATCGCCATCATTGCAACCTCATCCGGGCTTCTTGCCAGCGTATTTGCGGTCTCTCGAATGCTGGCCATGCTCACGGAAATGAAACTCATCCCGCACAGCCACTTTGGCATGCCGGGGAGGATACAATCCCATACGCTGGTCTACACAGTCGTCATGGCTGCGCTTCTCGCCGTGTTGTTTGATCTTAGCCGTATCGCGTCTTTGGGCGCGATCTTTTATCTGGTCATGGACATGGCGATCCATTGGGGCGTCTTTAGATATTTGCGGAAAGATATCGGCGCTAGAGCGTGGATACTCATTACAGCGCTTATTCTCGATGGGCTGGCGCTTGCTGCGTTCCTTGCAATTAAAGCGGTACATGATCCGCTGATCATCGTTACCGCGTTTGTTGGTATGGCAATCATCTTCTCGTTTGAGGCTTTTTATGTGCGCCGACATGCAGGCGAAAAACCGCATTCTCACGGCGCTGAAAATAATACTTGAAAATACCCCCTAGGGGTATTAGATATATTGTGTCGCGTTAAAATTAGACCGCGCCCGAACCGGCGCATTAAAGGAGGCTGCCATGCGCATCATTCCTGTCGGCAATGCTTTGTCATTATTTCTGGCTTTTACATTCACAATATGCATCGTGTGGGGATTATTGACGCCCGCATCCATGCATATGCACGGCGCTTGGGAGCCGTTATTGCCGGGCTTTCACTTTATTTCTTTGCCGTCCTTTTTGATCGGCCTTATCGAGACCTATCTCTATGGCTGGTACGCAGCCATCGTGTTTGTCCCGCTCTATAATTTGTTCAACAAAACGAAAGCGGCGTAG
>BQJH01000357.1 GCA_021604605.1 Hyphococcus sp. | reverse complement strand
CACAAGGATAATCACGCCGGCCTTATGACCAAAGCCCACATGGAGGAATTCCAGAGAGAAATGGGTGTGCCAAAAGGCCGGGAGTGGGAGCCCTTTGCTGCGGTTGAAGAGACTTCCGATTTGAGAGAATTTGTTGCAAATGCACGATTTTTCTTGAAAGGGAAGCGTCGTTATTCGGCCGTAAAAGTTGAGTCGTCCGGACCGGTATTCCTCGATGACGAATTTACATCAACGCAGGCAGGATTTGGTAAAATCCTCGACGGATTAGCAAAGTCTAATGCAGCCATTTCAAACCGGATTATGACTGCGTCGCCCGATGTCACTGTGTCCACAAATCTCGGAGCATGGGTTAACCGACGCTGCCTTTTCGCCCGCGATGTTCGAGGCGATACTTTCAAAGAAGAGGCCGTACCTTCGGCACAAAAGTGGAGCTTTTCGCCCGATGGGCAGCATATCGAGCTAGGCATCGCGGAGATGAACCTGTTTCTTTTACTTGGCGCCGCCGGACTTTCGCATTCATTGTTTGGAGAACGCATTCTTCCGATTGGCACAGTCTATGATCCTTTTGTCGCCCGTGGCCTTGATGCGTTAAACTATGCTTGTTATCAGGATGCGCGCTTTATTATTGTCGGCACGCCATCTGGCGTAACGCTGGCGCCCGAAGGCGGCGCTCATCAGTCCATCGGCGCTCAACTCATTGGCATGAGCCAGGACGGGCTTGTGTCTTTCGAGCCCGGGTATGTTGATGAGCTTTCTATCATAATGGACTGGGCATTTGCCTACTTGCAGAGAGATGGGGAGGGTGATCCCGACGAACGCACTTGGCTACGGGATGAAACAGGGGGTTCTGTATATCTTCGGCTGACAACGCGGCCCATCGAACAGCCAACCCAACGGGACAGCGAAGGCTTTCGTCAAGCTGTTGTGGACGGTGCCTATTGGTTTAGGCCGCCAACGGCAAATACCGAAGTCATCATAGCCTACCAGGGATGTGTCGCGCCGGAAGCAATTGAAGCAGCGGGTCGGATAGGAAACGACCGTCGCGACGTAGCAGTGCTAGCAGTGACTTCAGCCGACCGATTGAACTCCGGATGGACGGCAGCGCGACGTGCGCGGGCGCGCGGAGTCCGTAACGCTGAGAGCCAGATTGAAAGGCTGATGTGCGTGGCGCCGACCACGGCGACGCTCATTACCGTAACGGATGGTCATCCGGCGACACTTGCTTGGATAGGTGGCGTCAAAGGCAATATGACGGTGCCTCTAGGCGTTGAGCATTTTGGGCAAACGGGGCGAATAGCTGATCTCTATCGTCATTTTCAGATAGATGCCGACGCCATTGTTGCAGCTGCTAATTACATCAGCCCGGGTCGTGAAATTGGTTTGATGGCGCGACTAAAATCTGGCTAAACTGTATTTGCTTGCGGTGAATTACGCGAAGCCTCATTCGTAAACGCGCGGCGCACATTGTAACGGCCAATCACAATGATCCAAGAATGCTTTGATTGAGCGCATCGCGCTATGCGATTCGGGCAAATCCGGCGCGAGAATGGGGAAGGAATGAAACATGCCGTTGTAGACTTCCAGCATAGACTTGGCATTAGCCACATTCAGTTTTTCGTGTAGGCGCAGGCTGTCCGACAGCAATATGTCGCGTGAGCCGCACAGAATGAATGTTGGGGGATAAGTGTCGTCATATTCAGCGAATAATGGCGAGGCGTCTGGATCTTCAAAGGCGTTAGGCGCATAAGCTTCCGCGCTAACGCGCAAGCTTGGTTCATACCGCAAAATAGGATCACTATCCGCCATCGTTCGCCGGCTTTCGGCGCTATTGCCAAGATCGGTCCAAGGCGAAATCAACACGAGGCATCTGGGACGCAAGCCGCCTTCTGGCAAGCTGTTGATTGCACTAAGAGCAAGTCCCCCTCCTGCGGACTCTCCGACAAGGCTTGCAGCTGGAAATTGCTTGAGGAGTTCAGCAATGGCTGCGGAAGTTTTGCTCACAGTATCGGAAAACGCTGACTGAGGCGCCAGAGGGTAGTCGATTGATATCAACGGCCGGTTCAGCGCAGCTGCAAGCGGTATTGAGGCAAACAGGCTTGAGTGTGCGGAGTAACAGGTATAGCCGCCGCCATGCAGATAAAGCGCCGGTGTTCGATCTTCGTCGGCTACTTTGGGCGTGACGACGATGGCTCGCAACGGGCCGGCGTTCTGTTCGGTTATGGTTGGATCGTAGCGTTGCTTCGCTTGTTCACAACTTGGCGACGTGCGGTCTTCCACAAGGTCTTGCAAAGTACGCCACGCCGCAACGGATCCATCTAGAGGGGGCTGTGTTCGTTGTTCGAAAGGCGGCAATGATCGCAGAAATTCGCGAGCCTCTTTTGATATTGGATCAGTCTCTTGTGTGTTTGGCGGCATCGCGGCGATTGGACCGTTTCAAGCGGCGTTGATTGTTTTCAATGCGCCATAAGCAGCCTTATAGCGTTCGAAATAGGGGCTATATTTTTCATGTGCGGTACGGTCTGGCTCAACGGTGAGCTTATAGCGCACCATTTTGTCTGTGGCCTCTTCAAGATCGGCGTAAAAGCCAGCGCCGATGGCTGCAAACATTGCACTGCCTAGCGCAGGGGCGCATGCGGCGCTGGCCAATTTGATCGGGCGCCCAATGATATCTGCATGAATTTGTGTCCAGACGGGTGAGCGCGTGACGCCGCCACAGGCGATAATGTTTTCTATCGCCACACCATTACCTGACATCGTTTCAAGAATCAGACGTGTTCCATAAACGACGCTTTCCAGAAGCGCCCGGTAAAGATGGCCGCGGCCATGCGTAAGTGAGAGCCCAACAAATGCGCCGCGCGAAGTGGCGTCGGTATGCGGCGTGCGGTTTCCTTGAAAGTGATCTTGCGCAGTCACGCCGTCGCAGCCGGGAGGCGTAGAGAGCGCTTCTTCAT
>BQJH01000356.1 GCA_021604605.1 Hyphococcus sp. | reverse complement strand
GATGGTCGTCAGGGACTCACGAGCGGCTTTGGGGTAGCGCACCATCACCCGCACATCCTGTCCATCGCGCGGCAGACGCTGAACTTCTTCGCCATAAAACGCCTGTCGAACCTGACGGGAAACGTCAGCCAGCGTCAGGCCAAAACGCTCTGCGCCTGGCTTTAATTCAATTTGCAATTCCGGTGTTGCCGATTGCAGATTATTGCGCACGTCAAAGACGCCAGGCAGGGTTCGGAGATAATTCTGGACATCGACTGTCGAAAGACGCAGTGATTCCAGCTCATCGGCCTGCACCCCGAAGGACAAGTCCGGGCCGCCATTGTTCTGTGTGAACCCGATATTGATCTCTTCCGCATCAGGAATTTCGCCCAGCTCATCCCGGAACATTTCCGCGACTTCCTTGGTGGATTCCTTGCGTTTGCCCGCTTCAACGATTGTTACGTAGGACGTCACTTCACCTTCGTCAGCAGCGATATAAATCGATTGCACATATTCTTCGTCTTCGGTTGCCTGACCCAGTTTGCCTTTCAGGCTGTTGGCGGCGCGCTCAACCTCGTCATAAATTTGTTCTGTTCGCGAGAATGCAGACCCTTCGGGCAGGCGCACATTCAGGGAAATGAAGGTGCCTTGAATTTCCGGCATGAATTTGAAGGAAACCCAGCCCTGCGACAGCAGTGCAAAAGCGACGGCAAACGCGCCAAAGAAACCGACAACAGTGAAGTAACGTAATTTCAGGGCCAGTCTGATGATTGGCCGATAAACATTGTTCGCAAAGTCGAGGATGCCTTCGGCGAAACCTCTTTGCAGGCGATAATAGACGCCGTCTTTATTTTGCGGCTTCATATGCGACAGGTGAGCCGGCAAAATCATGAATGCTTCAATCAGAGAAAAGGCGAGGGCGTAAATGATCGTCAGGCTGATCTGGCGGGTAAACTGCGCAGCGCCGCCGCCGATAAACAACCACGGCGAGAACGCGATCATGGTTGTGATCACAGCGAAGAAAACAGGCTTAAAAACTAGCTGCGTGCCCAGGATAGACGCATCGGCGCCTTTGTGCCCTTCCTCAACCTGGTTGTGAATACTCTCCCCGACAATGATGGCGTCGTCGACGACCACCCCGATCACCAGCAAGAAACCAAAGATGGAAAGGAAGTTGAGTGAGACGCCTGTTGCAGGCATCAAGATAAAGGCGCCAGCAAATGCGACGGCAATACCGACAGCAACCCATAAGGCAACGGCAGGGCGCAGGAACAACATCAGGATAATCAAAACCATGATAAGCCCGACAAGGGCGTTCGACGCAACAAGGCCTAGCTGTCCGTTGAAGGGGTCTGCGGCGTCAAACCAGATGTAAAGTTGCGCCTTGCCGTCAAGTTCTTCATTTTTGGTCAGCACATATTCGTTGATGGTTTTAGAAAGCTCACTGATGTTTGACGTTTCAGGCGAGCGCACCGCGATGGAGATGGACGGTTTGCCATTCAGCGTGCGGATCTGACGACGGTCTTCAAAGCCGTCAATAACGGTTGCAACATCACGAACCCGGATCGTCGATCCATCAGAATTTTGGCGGACGATAATTTTTTCAAAATCTTGTTCTGAATCCGCCAGACCGCGCGCAGCAATCTGGAGGTTGCCCGTTTCGGTGCGGACCTGACCGCCGGCAAGATTGATCGACGAGCCACGAATAGCCCGCGCAACATCATCGAAGGTCAGACCAAACCGGCGAAGCGCCTCTTCGGAGACTTCAATGGAGACTTCCTCGCGCTTTTCGCCCCAAAGGAAAACCAGAGGAGAACCGCCCGGTAACTGGGTAAGTTCGTCACGAATGTCGCGGGCAAGACGATTGAGTTCGCGCTCGCTCAAATCTCCGTAAAGCGCCATAAAGGCGCCCGGCTGAAAGTTCGTCCATTGAGAAACGATCGGCGGAAAGGCATCCTGCGGGAGAGTGGAAATGCCGTCTACGCGGTTTTTAATCTCATTGAGAAAGCGTGTTGTGTCGATGCGGTCGTCGCCTTCAACGCTGATTGAGGCGGACCCTTCGCGTGCTGTTGAATCAACATGCTCAACGCCATCAATGCCGGCAATTGCTTCTTCAATTCTAAGAACGATCTGTTCTTCAACTTCGCGCGGTGAAGCGCCGGGCCACGCAACATTAATGCTGGCGCCGGTGAACGTTGCTGAAGGGTCAAGTTCACGTTCGAGCTGATTGAATGCGATCGCGCCCCCAATAAAGCAGGCGACCATCAACAGATTTGCGGCGACGGTATTTTTCGTCCACCAGGCAATGAATCCAGTCACTGATTATCTCCTGCAGTTGACCCGGCCGATGTGCTTGCCGTCAGGTCTTGAGAGTTGTCGATAGGGGCGTCAGGGTCAGTCGGGGACACTTTGTCGCCATTGCCAGAGCCGCGTAGCGGCGAGGTGGCGACGCGTTCGCCAACATTAATGCCGCCGGAAATTGTGATGGTGTCTTTATCGGAAGAGACGATATTGACCCGTCGGCTTTCGAGTGTGTCATCCTCAAGGATCACGAAGACTTCGTCACGTCCATAAAGCGCCCGGCGCGGCAGGACGATTGCGTTTTGGAATTCTTTGCCCTTAATCGCAGCGTCTACAAAAAGACCCATGACCAAAGGCACGCCGTCATCTGCGCCAGCGCCGTAAGGGTCATCAACAACAGCGATGGCGAAGACCTGACGGGTTGCCGCATCGATAGAACCGTCAGTTCTGGCGATACGGCCATTCCAGACATGGGTGTCGCCAGCGATAAAGGCGGTGAGTTCAACAGCTGGTCCCGGATTGTCTTCAGATTCAGTGAAGGCGATCGGCAAACCAAGCTTGGTCAAATCCGTATCGGTTAAAGGCAGTCGGATTTCGGCAACATCGGTTGAGAAGATGCGGCCAAGCTGTGCGCCCGGAGATACGAATTGTCCAACGCCAGCAATGCGTTCA
>BQJH01000355.1 GCA_021604605.1 Hyphococcus sp. | reverse complement strand
CCGCACTGTCATTGGCTCTGCATCAGCGCCAAGTTTTTCTTCTGACCAGGCAACCGCCATTAAACGCAATTCGCCGTTAAAGTCCGGCACTTCTATAGGGGCGGTTACTTTACCACCGGCGCCAACTTTCAAAGGCCCACTAAAGAGGGCGACTGATTTTGTCGGCACAACGCTTAGCCCTTCACCACCAAGCTGATCGCCGCCAAAGCGCGCCGCTGCGCCAAGGTTGGCGTGTAATATCCGGCCATAATCGTCACGGATTTCAACGCCGAGGCGCTTCTTTCCGTAGAAATAATCAACCGGATCTGGTGATGCGAACTTCGTCAGGCGCAAGATGCCTTCATCAACCGCTGCAACCGTCATCATCACGGTTGAGCCTTGCGCCGCGCCTGCAACCGTAATTGGCAAGTCGAGTTTCTGACGGGGGCGGAAGACTTCCGGCTCATCGATTTCGACATCAAGCTTTCGCGCTGACATATCAAACGGCACATAGGTTGCGGCCATAGCGCGTCGCGGTACAGGCCGATCACCGGGATCGCGCGGGGTTACGACTGTCGCCAGGACATAAAACCCAGCTCCCCAGGAGGGATCAGTATCAACCAGAATCTCACGGCCCTTGGCGCCAACCTTCACCCGCTGCACACGGTGTACGCGGTCTGTCGCGATGGCGATGATGGCTTCGCCTTCATAAGGCGCGCTCAAGAACAGCTTTGCACGCGCGCCGGGCGTTGCCTCTTCCGTTTGCAATGTGATCGCCGCCTGATCAGGCGTATCTGCGCCCGCGGCATAAGAACGCCAGCCAACATAGAACCGTATGTCGCTTGTCGCCTTGCCGCCAGCGCGGGTTGCGGTCAGACGGTAAGTCCCTTGATCCAAACGCTGCGACACGAGACTGGCGAGTTTTTCGCGGCCCGCTTCTCCGCGCCCTTCCGCAACGAGAATGTCACGGTAGGAACGCCGCCAGCGCCAGCGTCCATTCTCCCGGTACCAGTCGAACCAATAATCTTCTTCAACCAGTTTCCATTCGATTTCACCGTCAGCGACTTCGCCTTGCCAGTCGAGCAACACAGCATCGACCTTTACAGTGTCGCCAATAGCAAAGCTGGATTTGTCATCACTAAGCTTCAAACCGACATAGTAATCATCGGGACGTACGGGGATCCGCGCACTTTCCCGCACAACCCGGCCGCCCGGCTCAACCACGCCAACGACAAGGTCTGCGCGCATTGGCGCGCCAAAACCTTTTGGCGCTTCATCAACATTCAAAGGGACACTCGCTTTACCATCAGCATCCGTTGTTGTGTTGGGTAATTTCAGAAATCGCTCATCAAAGCGACCATTGACCGGTCCAAAACGAAACCCTGAAAAATCCGGGAACGGATTTGGATCAAGACGCAACCGTGCTTCGGCTTCCACAGGCAAAGCGCTGGCAGGCGCGCCGTAAAGGTACCTGCCCTCTACCGTTACGCTACGGGTTTCACCCGGACGGATCGGCGCTTCATCAGTTTCAATATTGACCTCCAGTCGCTGAGGCACAAAATCTTCAACAGAGAAACTTTCTGTTCCTATTATATCATCATGGCCATCAGCTTTGACCTCTATTCGCCAAACCCCGCGCGCAGCTGACGCCGGGACGTCATAATCAAAAGAGAAACCGCCAATCTCTAACGTATCGATGCGACGCACTTCCGCTTCAGTATAGTTCGGGCGACGCACAGTGATCGTGAGAGGGCGATCCTTCAGGGCTTTACCTGCGGGTGTCCGCACTAACCCGGAAATGTGCGCCGTTTCTCCGGGGCGATAAATGCCGCGATCGAGATAAACATAAGTGTCGAGTTTAGCCGGCGCCGATCGACCGCCAATATTGCGATCAGACAGATCGAGCGGGGAACGCTGAAGATCAAGCGCTGCAAAATCATCTTGCGCGCCATAAGCCATGATCATACGCGGCGTCAGCGGGTAATCCCCATTGACAGCGGGGCCCTCAAACCGGGCGCGGCCATCTGCATTCGTCGTAATTTTTGCCAGCAAATCGTTATTGGCTGCAATCAGCGACAAGGACACACCAGCCATCGGGCGGGCAGTTGAAATCGAGCGAACAAAGACATCAATGCCGTCCGCGCCAGAATACGTCGTGAGCGCCATGTCCGTAAACATGATCCAGCGCCAAGCCTGCGCCATGCGGTTATCATCAGCGCCGGGCGATACGTCTTTCATCCGTATGAAATAGGCGCCGGGTTTTAAACTCTTTAAGGCAGCGCCGAGAGCAAAGACACTCGTTGCCGTCTCGTTGCGCTCGCCTGGCGTTTCAATCTCCCCTTCCCAGACTTTGACGCCAACATCTTCTCCGCTTTCACCTTCCCAGACATAAGCGTAGCGGTCTTCGCCTGTTGCCTCACCAGCGACAATTTCCTTGCGAGCAAGCGAGCGATCAGAAACGCGGTAAACGCTGAGCTTAACTTTCTCAACGTTGACTGTTTCAATGCCCAACCCGTCTGCCTCCAGCCGAGGCAGGATCACGCCATCTCCGGCGAATCCGACATAAGAAGGCTTATCGCCAAACGCGACAATCACTTCTTCACTGCGCGCGAGTTTGTCCCCCTTGGCGCTTGGCAGGCCCTGCCGCAGACGAGCGCTATAATCTTTGTCGAACTCTAAACCACTAATGCATAATGAGGTTCCGTTAACTTCTACCGCCGCGCCGGTATCCGGACTTAACTTGATGAAGTCGCCATAGTTTACATCGCCAGACGCATCGAGGGCTTGGGTAAACTGAAAACAGGCCTTGGGCGTATCCGCGCCCGTATCCAACACAAGACGACGGTAGGCAAAGCCCTTGATGACTTCTTCTTCGGGGCGGTCGGCACGGTCACTACGCCTTTCCTGAAAAGGGTGCTGAACCTCTCCGCCGTCGCGCGGATCGGCAGCGGCGACAGACTGGCTGTTCGGCGCGTTGGTTGACCC
>BQJH01000354.1 GCA_021604605.1 Hyphococcus sp. | reverse complement strand
ATCCATCATCAGAGGGGATCACCGTGATTGGCGTATCGAAAGCGCGCCGCGAGAATGAAGCGGGTGAAAAGCGCATCGACCGGACCATGGGCACGGCAGAAGACCAGATCATAAAACCGGGAGGGGCGCCATTTATGTTGCCGCCGCGCGATCCCGGATTGTTTTTTCTGCAACGCCTGCGTGATGAAGCCCATCGCTTTGCTATTGGCGCCCACCGCGCCAAACGCAAAAAAGCGATCAGCGCCAACCCGCTTGATGATGTTCCGGGCATCGGCGCCAAGCGCAAACGCGCGCTTCTCAATCACTTCGGTTCAGCCAAAGAAATCGCCCGGGCAAAAGCACAGGACCTTGAAGCCGTTGATGGCGTTTCAGCGGCGCTGGCGCAGCGAATTTATGATTTTTTTCACAGCAATTGATGGGCGCCGCCCGCTCATATTCCACAATATGTCCTGATATGCACCGCTGCCGCCCTTAAAGCTTCCCGCCCTCGCCGTTATCCTGCCTTAGTCATGGGCTTTTCTCTGACTTGCGCTAGGATCAGCGCGGGAAGGCGCAAAGATGAGTTTTCTGGGACGGCTGAACGGCCCCATCGTCAAAGACCCAAGGCTCTACCAGATCATCACCCTGTCTGGTCTTCTTGCTTTTGGCTGGAGCGTGCGCACTTTTGAGATCCACCCGGCGCAGTTCGGCGCCGTCGTCTTGACGTGTTGCGCTGTCCAATGGCTTGGCTCTTTTCTGATAGCGACAAAGCCCGACTTCAAAAGCCCATTGATCACGGCCCTTTCCCTGACGTTACTTCTGCGCGCAGATGCGCTGTGGCCATTGATGATCGCCGCCGCCATCGCGGTTGGCTCCAAGTTTATGCTCCGCCTTGGCGGCAAACATATTTTCAACCCAGCCAATATCGGCATTGTCGCCATCGTTTTGTTAAGCGATGTGGCATGGACAACGCCCGGCCAATGGGGAACGGCGGTTTGGTTCGCCGCCCTGCTCGCTGGCGCTGGTCTTTTTGTGACCTATAGCGCTGCGCGATTTGATGTGCCGCTGATCTTTTTAAGCGTTTATGCGGCGCTCCTCTTTGGTCGGGCGCTCTGGCTGGGCGATCCTTTATCGATCCCGATGTTGCGGCTGGAAAATGGCGCGCTGATTTTGTTCGCCTTCTTTATGATTTCCGATCCGAAGACGACACCGGACGGGGCCATCGCTCGTGCTGTCTTTGCTGGCGGGGCCGCACTGCTCGCTTATGTGATGAGTTTCCATTTTTATATCGCTGACGGCTTGTTCTTTGCGCTGGCGATTGCGGCGATGCTGCGCCCCATCCTCGAATGGCTTGATCCTGCCCCGCATTACCGTTGGGGGGATCATGTTCCTGCCCCTAGTTTTATCAAACGCCTTAGCCTTTCGCCAAAAGCCCCGAAAACAAAACCAATACACCCCACCATTCCTGCTGAATAACTCTAGGGAGAGACCACATGAAACGCTCACTGAAGAAATCACTATTTGCCGCAACCGCAGCCATTACCGCCATCACGGTCACTGGCGGCGCCGTCGCCTTTTGTGGGTTCTATGTCGCGAAAGCCGACACCAAGCTTTTCAACAAGGCCTCAAAAGTCGCGATCATGCGCGACAATGACCGTACCGTCATCACCATGGCCAATGACTATCAGGGCGACTTGAAAGAGTTTGCCATGGTCATTCCCGTACCTGTGGTGCTGGAAGAAGAACAAATTCACGTCACACAAAATGCAATCCTCGATCACCTTGATGCTTATACAGCGCCGCGGCTTGTTGAGTATTTCGATGAAGACCCTTGTGTGCAGTATGAGTATGAAAGGATGTCACAATCGGCAGGTCCCGTTATGGAGTTTGATGACGACGCCGTGAAAAAGAAAGACGGTTTTGGCGTCACCATCGAGGCGGAATACACCGTTGGCGAATATGACATCCAAATTCTTTCCGCTGATCAGTCCGACGGGCTTGCTGGTTGGCTCGTCCAGAACGGGTACAAGCTCCCCGATGGGGCGGAAGCGACCCTTGAAAGTTACATCAAACAAAACACGAAATTCTTCGTCGCAAAAGTCAATCTGGAAGAACAAGCAGAAACCGGCCTGAAATATTTGCGGCCTCTACAAATCGCATTTGAATCGCCAAAATTCATGCTCCCCATTCGCCTTGGCACCGTGAATGCTGACGGCAAGCAGGAGCTATTTGTTTTCACCCTGACGCGTTCTGGCCGTGTTGAAACCACCAATTACCGCACCGCGAAACTCCCGACGGGGATGGACATTCCACTTTATGTGAAAGGCGAGTTTGGCGATTTCTATAAGTCGATGTTTGAGCAGCAGGTCAAAAAAGAAAACGAACGCGCGGTCTTTCTGGAATATGCCTGGGACATGAACTGGTGTGACCCATGTGCGGCAGACCCGTTATCTCACAATGAATTACGCGAACTCGGTGTTTACTGGGTTGGCGGCAATACCGACCAATCGCAAATCCAACCGCGACGCCCCATGCCGCAGGCTCGCGATGTCTTCGTCACGCGTCTTCATGTTTCTTACGACGCAGAACACTTCCCCGAAGACTTGATGTTTAAGGAAACCGGGGATCGTTCAAACTATCAGGGACGTTATGTGTTGCGACACCCCTATAAGGGCGATTCTCAATGTGAAGCTGCGGACAATTATCGTGCGGAACTGCCAAAGCGGTTTGAGAAAGAAGCGCAAACCCTCGCCAACCTCACCGGGTGGGACATCGACACGATCCGTGACAAGATGAACAAAGGTGAACAGAGCTTTGAGGAACCAGAAAAAACTAACTGGTGGGACCGGCTTTGGGGAAATGACAAGAAGGAAGGGTAGTTCCTCTCATACTTGTTAAATTCTGGCGACACTGCATAAGGTGCCACATGGCCAACCTTATCACTCTTGCCCGGATCGGCTTAATCATCCCGTTCATTGCGGCGTTCTTAGCG
>BQJH01000353.1 GCA_021604605.1 Hyphococcus sp. | reverse complement strand
ATAACTGATCGAATTCTGGGGATCAGTAAGACAGCTACTGTAAGTACGCGCACCTTGTTTCTCGGCTCGGGAAATAATGTCGGCCCGGTGCGCGACTTGCTGCGGCGCGTATTGGCGATACACATTGATCCTCGCTGTGCGACACCGGCCACAATGACTTACAAAAGCTTTCCTGTCGAAAAAGTACGCAATCAGCGCGGACGTTATGTGGCTGCAGTGCTGACGATAATCCTGGCATGGCGAAAGGCGGGATCGCCACATGCTGATATTGAAAGCATTGTCACTTTTGGTGGTGCATGGTCAGATTATTGCCGGCATCCATTGATGTGGCTTGGGCACCCTGATCCGGCAACGGCACTACTAGAGCAGGTAAAGCATGATCCTGACGGGGATTCACTCAAAGAGTTGATGACGGTATGGCGAACTGCATTTGGGTCGACACCGACGACAATACGTAAGGCAGTTGAGACGGCTGAGCGCGGGAATGCCGACCTTCTCGATGCGCTACGTGAATTTCCTGTTGAAGAAAGAGGTGTGATCAATCGCTCGAGGCTTGGCTGGCTGTTGAAGAAGAACGCGAATCGAGTCGTCAATGGGTATGAATTCCAAAAATCGGAAGCAGATGGACGGACGGCATGGCGAGTAGTTGCGGTGAATCCACCTCCTTTAACACCTTCACCGCCTTTCACCGGGCTAATTGCAAAAACTGTCACGCAACCCTCGAATGTTGAGGTCGTGATATGACCCCGGTGGAAATCATCGAACAGGCGACGGTGGAAGGTGTGACTCTTACGCTCACCCCTGCGGGCATCCTCACCGCGACCGGCGACCAGTTAGTAGTAGATAAATGGTTGCCAACAATCCGCGACAACAAGCCATGCATTTTGCGCGAGTTGCAGCGTGAACGCAGGCGCGCCAAGGTGCTTGCCATGCTGGAAGCTACACCCAGCACACGCTATGCCGTTTTTGTTGCGGATGCATCCACCGATCCGGTCGTCGTCGCAGTCGGCATACGGGAAATTGCTACCTTCGAAATGGAAATTCCTCACAAGTATTACGATGGCATGACACTGCTGGAACTCATTGAAAAACACTCTGGAGAACATTATGCAAACACTTGAAAACGATTCTGCCGTGGTTTCATTTCCGGCAACGGCTGCTGATAAGGTTCCGCAAAGCAACTACGAACCGGTGCGCTACAACGCCATGAAACACGGCATCCTGTCCAGGCTAGCGGTACTTGCCCATGAAGATGCGGGTGAGTTCGGTGACTTGCTGGCGGCGCTGGTGGAGGAACACCAACCGGCGGGCGCAACTGAAATGCACCTTATTGAAGAGCTGGCGGCGATTATCTGGCGCAAGCGGCGGGTGCTGTTGGCAGAGGGTGCGAATATCAATCAGGGGTTGGAAGGTTTGGCGCGGAATGCCGAAGACGTGATACCGGCGGCGGCACCTTTCGAGTTTGGGTTATCCGGCAAAGGCACCGACCTGCGCGATTTAATGGATAGGACACCGAAAGACATCGCCGAGCAACAACGGGATACGTTGCACGATCTGAAAGCAACCCGGAAGGCGTCGACAATCCTGCGGCGCGGTGGCGCGAATGCCTACGACAAAGCACTGCGGGCACTACTGCCTGCTTCCCGTGAATGGTGGGAGCAATATGTCGAGGAAGAGGAATATCAAGCGACTGCGGAAGGACTGGAGGAATTCATCAGCGAGCATCTGGAGCCGTTGTGCATGGGCATGGAAAAGACAGCACGGCACCATGAAGCAATCAAGGCGCAAGCACTGGGTGAAGGATTGCAGGCGCATCGACTGGGGAAGTTGAGTCGCTATGAAACACACCTTGACCGCAAGTTTGAGCGCACTTTGGCCATGCTTTTGAAGCTGAAACAGCTTCGCAGTGGGCGCTGATGCCATTAAATCAGAACAGAAATCGCATTATACAAATCAGCCTGAAACGAAGTCAGTATATGGGTTTGGTGGATTTTATACGGTAATGGCGATAAGCAATATACTAAATCTGGCTAATGATTTAGGCAAAATTAGGGAGAGAAAAATGGGTGGCATGGGTAGCGGGCGGCGGAATCAAAGCGGGAAGAATACAACGAGCGATTATCGTGCGCTGGATGTGCGGCGGTTGCAACGAGATGGCCTGCTGGCAGCAGGGAAATCCTTCGGCTGGCGTTGGACGCGCAACGGCGAAAAGGTGGCATCTATCAACGTGAGGACGGAAGCTGATCGGGTAATTCTCGACTACCGGTATCAGAGTGGTGGTGGCGAGTGGAAGAGTGAGAACTACCCGGTACGGATTGAATGGACACCCTGCAACTACGGCGGGGCACGGGCATGGTTCCTCTGCCCAGCGCGTGGATGCGGGCGCCGTGTCGCTAAACTTTTTCTTGGCTCCACAATCTTCGCCTGTCGGCACTGCTACCGGCTGGTCTATGCCTGTCAGAGAGAAACCCGCGATGATCGAGCAGCGCGACGAGCGGACAGGATCAGGGATCGCCTTGGTTGGGAGGTTGGCATCCTGAACGGTGAAGGTGATAAACCCAAAGGTATGCACTGGCGCACCTTCGAGCGGCTACATGCCGAGCACAACGATTTCGTCAATGCGTCGTTGGCAGATATGATGCGGCGGTTCAAAACAAAGTTTCCCGGCTTGGATTGATTGCCGAATGTTTGCGTTGAATCTGTTTCGCAAAATGCATAAAGTCGGCGCTGACGAGACGGCGGCAACCTGCCAACTGGGTCATATTTTGATAGTGGAATTGATAGTCATATATTCTACAAAAACAAAAAATACAAAATAATCATTAACTTGACCGCTATCATTGGCGGAAGGAGTGGGATTCGAACCCACGTGCCAAGTTACCCTGACCAACTGATTTCGAGTCAGCGCCGTTATGACCACTTCGGTACCCTTCCCACTTCTTGAAATGTAATCCGTTTGCCCTATTTTACGCGCATTTGCTA
>BQJH01000352.1 GCA_021604605.1 Hyphococcus sp. | reverse complement strand
CGATTTTCAAAATCGAAAAGACGCCCGCCTTCACCACGGCCACCGCATGAAGGAACGCCGAGACCGGCGTCGGCGCAACCATGGCGTTCGGCAACCACGGATGGGCCGGCATGAGTGCCGCCTTGCCGATGCCGAAAGCGTAAAGGCCCAAGAGCACACCGACAATCGGCCCCGCTGCATCGACATGCATGGCCAGAATTCCGCCGGGGGTAAATGTCGTCGTCTCGGCGATAGCATAAGTCCAGACAATCGCCGGGAGCAGCAGACCAATAGAGGTCGCCATCAACACGCCAAGATAAATCCGACCGCCCTTGCGCGCTTTTTCATCACCGTAATGGGTGACCAGCGGGAAGGTAGAGAGCGTCAGGACTTCGTAGAAAATAAACAGTGTGAAAAGGTTCGCCGCATAAGCAACGCCGATAGCCGCAGAGATCGCCACCGCAAACGACATATAAAACCGTGTTTGGTGTTGCTCATTATGGCCGCGCATATAACCGATGGAATAAACCGAATTGACGAGCCAAAGGCCGGATGCAATCACCGCGAACATGGCGCCAAGGGGTTCAGCCTGAAACGCAATCGGCAATCCTTCGATCACTTCCAGCGCCTGATAGCCTGGACGTTGCCCATCACCCACAGCGATAAACACCGTGACCGTCAGGGCAAAGAGAATAAGCCCGGTGATGATCGTTGCGCCTTCGCGCAGGTTCGGCGACTTATCAAGAAGCCAGATCGCCAGACACCCTAATAGCGGGACCCAAAGCGCGAGGGGAATAGCGAGACCGGGAGAGATCATGGCGCGCCTCCCGCCACCAGCATCAAGGCCTCAGCCGCCCGCACGGCGATGTCGCCAGTCAAATCTGTCCTGACGCCGAAATAAACATTCGCCGCCACCAGCACCCACATCGGGATCAACATGGAAGGCGGCGCATCTTTTGCCGGGATCGCATAGCGCCCTTCTTCCGGTGGATCACGAAGCAACATCACTTCGACAACACGGCCAATGTAAAGCAGCGCGATCAAAGAACTCGCGACAATTAAAAAGCCTGCATACCAGTGTCCGGCGGAGAACGCCGCTTGCAACAGATACCATTTGGAAACGAAACCAACGGTGAGCGGGACGCCGATCAACGATAAACCGCTGATGATAAACGCCCATGTGGTGTAAGGCATGCGCTTGCCCAGGCCAGCGAAGGCGTGAATCGAATGCGATCCGGCGCGCAGGACGACACACGCCACCGCCATAAAGAGGGCGCCCTTCATCAACGCATGGTTAAGGACATGCACCAATGTCGCCGTTAGCCCGCCAACCGTCGCAAAGGAAAGACCAAGCAGCATGTACCCAATCTGCGCCACTGAGGAGTAAGCCAGCATGCGTTTGACGTCTTCCTGAAAGACCGCAACGAAAGACGCGATGAACATGCCCGCAAGGCCAAGCGGCAAGAGAACCCATTTGAAGGCCGCCGCTTCGAACGCAAAGTCAAACCCGAAGACTGAGAACAGAAATCTGATCAACACATAGACGGCGACCTTGGTCGCGGTCGCCGCGATAAACGCGCTGACCGCTGACGGCGCATAGCCATAAGCATTGGGCAGCCAGAGATGTAAGGGGAACATGGCGAGCTTTAACCCGAGCCCCACAAGAATGAACGCGAAGCCCGCCTCAATCACCCGGCTATCCTGCCCGGCAAGGCGATCATGCAGGTCCGCCATGTTGAGCGTACCGGTTGCCTGATAAAGAAGCCCAATGCCGATGACAAAGAACGTCGCGCCAATGGTCCCCATGACGAGGTAGTTGAACGCCGCGGTTAACGCGCGCCGGTCACGCCGGGCGCCCATGGCGATCAACGCATAGGTCGAGAGCGAAGAAATTTCTAAAAAGACAAAGACGTTAAAAGCATCGCCCGTAATCGTCACGCCAAGAAGCCCGGTCAGGCAGATCAGCATCGCGCCGTAAAAGAACGGCGTCTGGCGCTCATCAACTTCGAGCTGCACAGACCGATACGCAAAAGGAAAGACAACGGCGGCAATGCCCGACACCAGAACGAGGACAAGCGCATTGGCAAGATCAACCCGATACTCAATACCAAGCGGCGGCACCCAATCCCCCAGGAAGTAAGAGATCATCCCCACTTCTGAGACCTCGCGCATCAGCATGATGCAGATCGCAAAGGTCAACCAGCTAACAATCGTCGCCCAGAGATGAGGCGCGCGGCCCTTGGGCAGGAGCAGCGTTATCGGCGCCAAAATCAGTGGCACAATGATAGGCAGGACAGGAAGCTGTGCGATCAAATTCATGCGGGCGCTCCCGCATCTTCGCCAAACTCGGCGACATTATCGATCGCTTCCAGTTCGTCTTCTTCAATTGTGCCGTAGGCTTCGCGAATGCGCACAGCGAGCGCCAGACCAACCGCCGTCGTCGCCACGCCAACCACAATCGCCGTCAGAATCAACACGTGCGGTAAGGGGTTTGTATAAACAATCTCGCCCGCATGGCTGATCGCATTACTGGCGGCGTCGCTAATGGTATTCGCATGATCGCTGCTATGAAGGCCTTCCGGCGTCACTTCATAAGCGGGTGCATCAGGCTTACCCAATCCGCTCAAGCCGTCATTGGAAATTTTGTCGAGGGCGGCGGCTGATGGTTCAGCATGAAGCCCCGCCCCTTCCGTCACGCCATCCGTCATTTCAGGAGCGGCAGAATTTTCCAGATCCGCTTTTAAGTCAGGCGCTGAAAAATCATTCTCGACCTTCGCGTGCATCCCTTCCTTGACGAGATCACCCAGCTTGTCGTCACCCAGTTTGTCGCCAATTTTATTAGCCGCATGATCCAGACTGTTTGCGTCCGCGCCCGCACCGACAGGCGCCTCATGCAACGCTGTTACGCCATGATCTCCAGCAGCATCTCCTGAAGCGGCGTCATGACCCCCACCATGAGAATCGCCATGGCCGCCTTCTTTCATCTTTTTCAGATCATCGCCAATATAAATCGGCGCGGTGCCGCCGGCG
>BQJH01000351.1 GCA_021604605.1 Hyphococcus sp. | reverse complement strand
GGGGTAATTTCATGTAAGGAGCCATCCGGCTTGCCTTTGCCCCGCGGGGTGCGGACAGCGTCATAAACAAATGCTTCAGTCATGGGGGGGCTTCCTCTTGATTGGCTCTTGGCGTGAGTCATGGGTTGGCGATTGAAAGATCACCATTTTCTGCCCTTTAGTTAGGACCGGCCGAGCGCTCACGCAATGGTTCGACGCAGTCCCTGACGGCAAGATTAGAAAGTCAATACAAGATAGAGAATGACAGAGCTTAACCAACGCGCTAATCGGGAGCGTCGGTCCAATTTTGCCACATAGGAACCACCATGCAGGCGGCTGTTTCTCTCAATACTTTCCGCGACATAATCCGCGAAAACTACCTGACGCCCGAACAGGAACTGGCGCAGAGCCTTCTATCTCAGACAGGGCTGGATCAGGCCGCGCGTGACAATGCGCAGGCCCGTGCTGGCGAATTTGTGACCATGGCGCGCGAGAATGCTGAACGCTCAGGTTTGATTGATAAATTTCTACAGGAATACGGCCTCTCTACGGCTGAAGGCGTCACGTTGATGCGCCTCGCCGAAGCGCTCTTGCGGACCCCTGACGCGGCGACCGCCGACGCCCTTATTGAAGACAAGATCGAGGCCGGCAACTGGGCCGCACACAAAGGCAAAAGCCCCTTCCCGCTGGTCAATTTTTCAACCCGCGCTTTGATGCTGACCGCTGCCTGGCTCGACGACATAGAAGGGCAAGACCCGTTGCGCAAAGTCGCGGCCGCCACCAAAGCGGCGATGGACCGGTTGGGTGAACCGGTGATCCGCGCCTCGGTCGCGCAGGCCATGCGCATCATGGGCGAGCATTTTGTCCTCGGCCAGACGATCGAAGAAGCGATGAAGCGCGGCAAGAAGTTTGCGGCCAAAGGCTATGTCTTTTCTTTCGACATGCTGGGCGAGGCTGCACACACCGCCGCTGACGCGGAGAAATATTACAATGAATACGCCAAGGCGATTGATGCGATCGCGGCGTTCTCAACGAAAGACAAAGTCGCGGAGAACCCCGGCATCTCGGTCAAGCTCTCGGCCCTGCACCCACGCTACGAATACGCCAAGAAAGAACGTGTTTTAAAAGAGCTTGGCGAGCGCGCACGCACCCTCGCCCTAAAAGCCAAAAATGCAAATATGGGTTTCAACATCGATGCGGAAGAAGCTGACCGCCTCGACATCTCTCTTGATCTTATTGAAGGCTTGATGCGTGATCCTGAATTAGCCGGATGGGATGGGTTTGGCGTTGTCGTGCAAGCCTATCAGCGCCGCGCCACTCATGTCCTCGATTGGTTGAGCAGACTCGCGCACGAAACAGATCGCCGGATCATGGTGCGCCTCGTCAAAGGCGCCTATTGGGACAGCGAAATCAAACGCGCACAAGAAATGGGGCTCGAGAGCTATCCGGTTTTCACCCGCAAAGTACTGACCGATCTCAGCTATCTGGCGTGCGCTCGGAAACTGTTCGCCTCGTCCGATGTTTTCTACCCGCAATTTGCCACCCACAATGCGCTCACCGCGACAATGGTTCAGGAAATGGCTAGCGGATACGAAGAATATGAATTGCAGCGCCTTCATGGGATGGGTGAAGCGCTGCACGACAGCCTGATTGAACATGGTTCGCGCTCACGCATTTATGCGCCAGTTGGCGGGCATAAAGAATTGTTGCCCTATCTTGTGCGACGTTTGCTGGAGAACGGCGCCAACTCTTCCTTCGTCAATCAGCTCATCGATCCGGATTTATCCGTAGACGACATTGTCGCTGACCCGATTGATGAAGTGCTTGAGCTGAAAGAATACCCCAACCCGCATATCCCCGCCCCGCGCGACCACCTTGGCGGCGATCGCCTCGCGTCAAAAGGCTGGGATGAAACGCACCCGCCCACAGCAGCGCATTTACAAACGGTTGTCTCAACCGCGCAGGCAAGCAATCAGCTGGAATCTGAGAAGATACTAAAAGACAATCCGCACTTTATGGTGACGAAGAACCCCGCCACGGGTCACATTAACGGGTTTGTTGATCCTACATCAAAACTTGATTTAGACACTGCTTGTCAGCAGGCGGAAAAAAGTCAGCCCAAATGGGCGGAACGAAAAGATCGCGGCGAGATTTTACGAAAAGCGGCTACGCTCTTGGAAGACCACGCCGATGACTTTATGCGTATCGCCACGCAAGAGGCAGGCAAAACAATCCCTGACGCCATCGCCGAAGTGCGCGAGGCTGTGGATTTCCTGCGCTATTATGCAGACCAAAGTGAAATCCTGAACGGGGAACCGCTTGGTGTTGTCGCGTGTATTTCCCCCTGGAATTTTCCGCTAGCGATTTTCTTGGGCCAGGTTGCCGCGGCGCTTGCGGCCGGTAACGCCGTTGTCGCCAAGCCAGCAGAACAAACCCCGGCCATCGCGGCGGAAGCCGTGCGTCTGATGCACATGGCGGGCGTGCCGGAAGATGTTCTGCACGCTGTCTATGGCGATGGCCCTTCGGTGGGCGCACCCCTGTCGGCGCATCCCGCGATCAACGGCGTGATCTTTACCGGCTCAACCCCGGTCGCACAGGCGATTAAAAAAACCCTCGTTGAAAACGGCAAACATGATGCAGCCCTGATCGCCGAGACCGGCGGCATCAATGCGATGATTGTCGACTCGACCGCGCTGCTTGAACAAGCAGTCACCGACACAGTGGACTCCGCATTCCAAAGTGCGGGCCAGCGCTGTTCCGCTTGCCGGGTTGTCTGCGTGCAAGAAGATGTCGCGGGACGGTTTAAAGAAATGTTGAGCGGCGCCATGGCGGAATTATCCATTGGCGACCCATCCCAACTGGAAACGGACATTGGTCCAGTGATTGACGAGGAGGCGCAAGGCAATATTCTTCGTCACCTTGACGCGTTGAAAAAATCTGCGTCACTGATCGCCACAGCGCCAGAGGTAACGCCAGGACTGGACGGCACGTTCGTCAGACCAACGGCTTACCAACTCGGCTCTCTAAAAGATTT
>BQJH01000350.1 GCA_021604605.1 Hyphococcus sp. | reverse complement strand
CGCAATGTCAGCCGGTTTGCCAGATCTGCGGGCGCGTCATCATGCAGGCGCAACTCGATATGGCCCGGCGCGAAAGAAACCAGATGCACATAGCTTTCAAGTTCGGTGCGGAGTTTTGCATCACGCATCCGGCCCGCATGACGCACCACATCAGCAAAGGCGTAAAACTCCGCTTTGCCCGGCTTTGCTGCCTTGGTTGGCGCCTCTTGGCGCAATGGCGGTTCAATTTCATAAATGACCGGCTCAGAGGCTGTTTGTTCAGGTGATTGTTCTTGAGGCGGAGCATCTTGTGCGACGGGCGCCGGCTGGCGCTCAGACGACGGCGCCTTTACGGGCGCAGCGCCGACTTGGGGGCCGTTTTTACTATTTTTTTTTAAGGCTCTTAAAGCCTCATCCGGGGTTGGCAGATCGGCGGCAAAGCAAAGCCGGATCAACGCCATCTCGCCCGCCGCTGCCGGGTCTGGCGCGATATTGGTTTCTGAAAGCCCCTTCATCAGCAATGACCAAGCCCGCGTCAGCGCATTCATTTCCAGCGCACTGGCCATAGTGTTGGCCCGCGTCGCATCCGCCTCCCCCGCCGGGCCATGAGCGGCCGCCGCAGACCCCGCCGCTTTCACGCGCGTTAAAAGATGAACCAGATCAAGGAGATCACGCATAATCACTGAGGGCTCGGCGCCAGCATCATATTGATCGCGAAACCCGTCAAGCGCCGCTTTGGCGTCACCTTTCATCACCGCATCGAGCAAATCCCAGACGCTCGAACGATCAGCAAGGCCCAGCATATCGCGGACCGCCTCAGCGCTGACCTCCCCATCTCCTTTTTGAGATGTATGCTGAACAATTGCCTGGTCAAGAATAGAAAGCCCATCTCGGACAGAACCCTCGGCCGCGCGGGCGATCATCCACAAGCCGTCGCGGGCGATCGATACATCTTCTTTTTTTGCGATAGACGCCAGATGATCGGTCAAGACTTCCGGGTCGATACGGCGCAGATCAAATCGCTGGCAACGCGACAGAACCGTCACTGGCAGTTTGCGAATTTCTGTTGTCGCAAAAATAAATTTTACATGGGGCGGCGGTTCTTCAAGCGTTTTTAACAGCGCATTGAACGCCGCCGTTGAAAGCATGTGTACTTCGTCAATGATGTAGACTTTATAACGCGCCTCAACCGGGGCATAGCGAACACCCTCAATCAATTCGCGAATATCACCAACGCCTGTGCGCGAAGCGGCGTCCATCTCCAGCACATCTGGATGGCGGCTCTCGGCGATGGCGCGGCAATGAAGCCCCTCCTCGTCCATCTCCATTTGCGGGCCATTATCCACCCCATCGGCGCCAACGAAATTGAGCGCTCTGGCGAGAATGCGTGCGGTCGTGGTTTTCCCGACCCCACGAACCCCGGTCAGAATATAAGCGTGCGCTATCCGGTTTGAGGCGAAGGCGTTCTTCAACGTCTTCACCATCGCCTCATGGCCAATCAGGTCATGAAAACTCTGCGGGCGATATTTGCGCGCCAACACCTGATAGGGCGCGGCCTTGTCGCTACCGTCCTGATTGTTCAACAGATCACTCATCGTGCGCCATTATGCGGCTTCAGGCGGATAGATCAAAGGGCAAAGCGCGCCTGTTCCGCATTGGGGAAAATAAAGCGCTCTCCCTCACCCCTACAACACAAAGACGTATAAAGGGACGCATCATAAGCAGACGTCAGCCCACCCCAAACCGGTACCCCTCAAGCGCTTTAAAGAGAAAAGTGGAAGACTGAAACGACCCGCGCAAAAAACTCGTTACGGCTGCTTCCTTCCGGATCTGACCGGGTTGGCGAGAAGCACGTCCGCCAGCCTTCCGCGGCGGAATATCTGCGCTTGAGGTCACGATTGCAAGAGGGGCCGGAAAGAAGTCTGCGCAGAATGCGCCGTGACAGTGGATGAGCCTTGCAAGACATATAATCACACGCCTAGAACCCCCTCATGAAACCTGGCGACAACCCCAACTGGTTCGCGAACGGGCCGCTGACCCGCTTCAATACCGAAAATGATAATGCCGCTCTCTTGAGCGAGCGCCTGCGCCACCCCGACAGTTTGTTGATCCCTCTATGGCGCGGCGACCCTTTGGTGACAGGCTCGGAGACTAACAGAGCCGTCGGCTTTTTAAGCGCTGCCGCCGCTAACGAATTTCCCGCCAACGCGACCATTGTGGCTCTTGGGCAAAAAGACGGGCGCACATATTTCGCGATTGACGCATCAACCGACGATGAGACGTCAGAACAGGCGCCCTTCGCCGATATTGGCGAGTACATGCCCCTGCGCATGGCCGCCGGTGTTGTCAGTCGTGACGATTTGGCGATTATCGGCCACGCCCACTGGCTGCTGGACTGGCACCAGAAACACCCATTTTGCGCCGTCTGCGGTGAGCCCACAAAAATACAATCCGGGGGCGCCAAACGCACTTGCCCCTCATGCACCGCTGAACATTTCCCGCGCAGCAACCCCGTGGCGATTGTACTCGCAGTACATAAGGGCGCGTGCCTGTTGGGGCGTGGCCCTCACTTTCCGCCCGGGTTTCTCTCTGCATTAGCCGGCTTTGTAGAGGCGGGCGAAACACCGGAAGAAGCCGCCAAACGGGAATTATTTGAAGAAGCGGGTGTGACGCTCACCGATGTAAGATATCAATTTTCCCAGCCATGGCCATTCTCGGCATCTCTGATGATGGGCTTTATCGCCGACACAACGGCGCGTGACTTAACTCTTGATACGAATGAAATTGAAGAGGCCCGCTGGGTTGATCTTTCTGAGATCAAAGCCCTGCTTAATGGCGAGAAACGCGATGATATTTTCCTGCCCCCAAAATTTACAATCGCCCGGCAGTTGCTGGAGCGATGGGCTGGTTAATTTTTTGATGCCTTACCGCCCGCGCGCGGCTTTATAGACGCCAAGAATTTTCAATGATGATGAAAAGAAGCTCAACTCTTCAAGAGCAAGACGCACGGATTTATCATGCGGGTGGCCTTCAATGTCAGCATAAAACATCGTCG
>BQJH01000349.1 GCA_021604605.1 Hyphococcus sp. | reverse complement strand
CTGCAGGAGATTAAAAACCTTCTTGATACGGCGCCGTTGTCATCATCAGTGTCGATCACGACGCCCTCAGGTTTGATCAAGGAGCTTTTCACCCATGGCGGCTCCGGCACACTGGTGCGCAAGGGAGAAGCGATCAATACGCTGCGAGACAAGAAAGGCCTTGATCGGGCAAAAACAGAAAAGCTGGTGGAAACAGCTTTCGGCCGACCTTTGCGAGAAGGCTGGTGGGACAGTCTCAACATTCACGAAGTGCATATGTCGAGCGAGTACAGGGCAGGCGCGATCCTGACAAAAGTCGATGATTTTATCTATCTTGATAAATTTGCTGTCGTTGATGATGCGCGCGGCGAGGGGTTGGCGCGGACGGTCTGGCGTCAGCTTATAAAGGCGGCGCAGGTGTTTTACTGGCGATCGCGTACTGACAATCCGTTCAACGCGTTTTATCATGACGCCAGTGATGGTTCCGTAAAGCGCGGGCCCTGGACAGTTTTCTGGGTCGGAGAAACCGATCTCGATAAAATCGCCCCGGTCATAGACAGATTGAGCGCCTTGCTTCCGTCCTTTGAAGGAGAAGACAGCGAATGAGCGAGCCATTCCTTGTTGGACTTGTCGGCGCGCGCGGGCATACCGGGCGCGAGCTGATCCGGTTGATTGCTGGCCACCCGGAACTGATGCTTGCCTATGCGGTGAGCCGGAAATTTGCCGGTCGTCCCGTCGCGCATGTAGCGCCGGAAGACAAAGACGAATGTATTTTTGAAGCGTTGCCGCCCGAAGACGCCGCTAAGCGCCGGGCTGATATTGTTATTCTGGCGATGCCCGACGGCGCGGGCGCTGATTATGTCAGCGCAATTGAAGAACATGCGCCGCACCGCGTGATTGTTGATCTGTCTGCGGATCGTCGCTTTGACGATCAATGGGCCTATGGCTTGCCGGAGATAAATCGAAAAAAGATCAAGTCCTCAGCGCGTATCGCCAATCCGGGGTGCTATGCAACGGCGATGCAATTGGCGCTCGCGCCTCTGGTGGAAAAGTTTGACGGCATCCCATCCGTGTTTGGTGTGTCGGGATATTCCGGCGCCGGGACAACGCCAAGCCCGCGCAATGATGTTGAGCGTCTTGCAGAAAATCTTATTCCCTATGCCGTCACAGGCCATAAACATGAGCGCGAAGCCTCGCGTCATTTGGGCGCGGATGTTCATTTTACACCGCATGTTCACCCGGCATTCAGAGGACTGTTGGTCACGGCCCATATTCCACTGAAAGAAAAAATGGATAAGGGCGCCGTCGCAAAACTCTTCGATGATAAATACCGGGGTGAACCATTAATCGCCTTACGAGATGCGCCGCCGGAGTTAAAAGACGGCGCCGAGCGCAAGGGCGTCTTGATCGGCGGTATAGACGTGAGTGATGATGGCCGCCATGCGGTAGTCATCGCTGCGGAAGACAATCTTTTAAAAGGCGCTGCTGTGCAGGCAATCCAGAACGTTAATCTCGCTTTGGACTTACCGGAACTGATGGGGATAACAGATTAGGAATGGCAACTGAAGGCGGTGATTTTTTAGTCCAGGCGGCAACCTATCTTGGCGCTGCTGCGATCGCCGTTCCGATCTTTAATCGTCTCAAACTAGGGTCGATCCTTGGTTATCTTGCCGCGGGCGTTGCGGTCGGCCCGTTCGGGCTTAATTTATTACATCAGGAAGAAGGCGTTTTTCACGTCGCTGAATTTGGCGTCGTCTTGTTCCTCTTTGTTGTCGGGCTGGAATTGTCCCTGTCTCGGCTCTGGTCCATGCGCCAACAGATTTTCGGTCTTGGCGCGGCGCAAATGGCGCTTACCGGAGCGGTGATTGCCTGTTTGTTTGTGGCGGCGGGCGTCATGCCTGTCCCGGCGGCCATTTTGGCCGGGTTGTCGCTTGCCTTTTCATCGACGGCTTTCGTCCTGCAGATGTTGAAAGACCGGGGCGAACTCAACACCGATTATGGAAAACAGTCTTTCGCGGTTTTGTTATTTCAGGATTTAGCAGTCATTCCCTTACTGGCGGCGATCCCATTCGTTGCTGGCGCCGGGATAGCGGAAGGTGCGAGCCCCTGGTTGGGCGCAGCAAAAGCTGTTGGCGTGATCGCGGCATTGATTGTTATCGGAAAGTACGGACTGGATCGGATATTCCGCATCGTCGCCGGTTCCGGCTCGCGAGAAGCGTTTGCGGCGACCGCGCTCTTTCTGGTGGCGTTGACGGCGCTTGCCGTTTCCTGGGCTGGGTTGTCCATGGCGCTCGGCGCTTTTCTTGCAGGCGCGCTCCTCGCGGAATCTTCTTACCGCCATCAGATCGAAACTGACATTGAACCGTTTCGGGGCGTTCTCCTCGGGCTCTTTTTCATCTCCATCGGCATGCGTCTGGATCTTTCTATTATTGCGGCGTCCTGGTGGATCGTTATTGGCGGCGCTATCGGGTTGGTCGCGATCAAGGCGGGGCTGCTTTATCTTATCGCCCGTGTCGCAAAGTCAGGTCACGCAACCGCGCTGAAATCTGCGGCGATCCTTTCGCAAGGGGGTGAATTTGCTTTCGTGGTCATCAGCCTTGGCGCTGATGCATTACTCTTTGGCAATGGCGCCGCGACCTTAATGTCGGCGATTGTCACAATCTCTATGGTAACGACACCTCTATTGGTGATGCTGGCGCAGCGGATGACGGTCGATGCAAAAGATACAGGTGAGGGGCTTGATGGTCCCCATGCAGACCATGATCATGTCATCATTGCCGGATTTGGGCGGATGGGCCAGATCGTATCGCAGGTCTTGTTAAATTCCGGCGTGCGCGTGACGGCGATTGACGGGAACCCGGCTCATATCAAGAACGCGGAACGCTTCGGGTTTAAAGTCTATTATGGCGACGCTTCGCGCCTCGACATTCTAAAGACGGCAGGCGCTGAAAATGCTCGCGCGGTAATTTTGTGCATGGATAACACAAGCGCGGTTAATCATGCAGTTGAGAGCTTGCGGGCAATGAGTCCCGGCCTGACGATCATCGCCTGCGCCCATGACAGGATGCATGAAATCGAC
>BQJH01000348.1 GCA_021604605.1 Hyphococcus sp. | reverse complement strand
CTATTAGCTGTAGCCATGGCGCTTGGTATTACAACAGGCTACTTGTTGTTGGAGCCTATTACCGAGGCGAACTCTTATTCTGATGGCGCCAATGCTGTGAAGGTTGCTGCGATTGTTGCGGCTTCAGTGGCGTTGCTTCTTCCATTATTGTTTAACGCATTATTTAAGCCAAAACTTGTTATTTCAGAAGGCGATTTTCTTGCGCCACGAGAAGTGATGATCGATGCGGTTGGTATTCAAGACAGCAGTAACAATGTGAATCGACATTATCAGTGGGCGGGTATTATAGGATTCGACAAAGGAAAACGTGGCTGGTTATTGAGAATTGACCATGCCGACGGAATTTACATCCCATACTCGGCTGCCCCAGAGGAATTTGACCGTCACGCATTTCAAAAATTTCTAACCGCCCAAATTAAGTTATCGCAATGACCAAGCCTCTCCTCCGCCCCCTCGACCCTGAACGTGATGGTGAAGCGCTGCATGCAATCTTCGGTGATGAAGAGTGTTGCCGCTATATGCCGGACCCCGCTGTCGCGCGCCCAGAAGACACTGTCGCCATGCTAAAAAAATGGAATGAGGGGACGGAAGATACAACATGGGCGATTGTTGATGAGCCCGAGGGGGTGGCTCTCGGGCGTATGACGATGATCCCGCGCGGAGATAAAATATGGGAAGTCGGGATCATGGTTGTCCCTTCCGCCCATGGTCGCGGCCTTGCGACCGGCGCCGTCGCCCAAGGACTGGATGTTGTCTTTGACAAGCATCAGGCGCGCCGCATCTACGCCGATGTTGATCCGGATAATATTGCGAGCCGTCGTATTTTTGAGAAGCTGGGCTTTCAGCATGAGGGCGTCTTTCGCGCCGCATGGGACACGCATATCGGGGTGCGTGATTCTGATATTTTCAGCCTCATCGACACTGATCCCAAAAACTGGCGGTAGGGCTTTAGCGCTTTGTCCGTTGGGTAAAAACCATCGCTGCGAGGGCTGCGCCTAGCGCCAGACCAACAGCGCCGGTTCCGTTCGTTAAAAGCGCGCGTTGAAAAAAGGCCAGCTGTCCCTGAAACGTTAGTACAATAAGCGCCATGTTAAATGCTGTAAGGCCGCCGATAATCAGAGCATTCAACGGCAGGGGAAATGGCCAATTCATGCTATTTGCCAAAAGCGCCGCTATGCTCCAGCGGACAGCCAGCTCAGTTACAAACATTGTGCTGAGCGGTGGATTGCCGCCAGCAAGAATATAGATAAGACCGATATGAGCGCCAAGCGCGACGAGCGCCGTAATGATAACCCGACATACAAAGTTCATTGATTGTCTCCACTGTTTACAATCAGCTTCAACGTAATCATTTTGCCGACGCAATCGTCATGAGACGGAGCGATTGACTGATACGACAGGCTGGTCGCGTCTCACGCAGATGTTACCAGCGATAGATTTTTCGCTAAAAATGAGAATGACGGTGACAACAAAATTCAAGATTTGTTGCATTCGATCCACCGAAGAAGCCGATTTGGCGATCGCGGCGGGGGCGACAGCGATCGGGCTGGTTGGGGCCATGCCGAGTGGGCCCGGCCCTCTTTGTGATGATAAGATCAGGGATATTATCGCCCATGTGCAAAGCAAATATGGGCCGGAGATTTGGACAGTGCTCTTGACGAGCCGAACTAAAGCCAAAGCCATTGTCGATCATATTCAATTAACCGGCGCAAACAGTGTGCAGATTGTTGATCGACCTGAGGTCAATGCCTATTCGGTGATCCGAGAGGCGCTCCCTGATCTGCGCCTTATTCAGGTCCTTCACGTTGAAAATGAAGCTTGTGTGGCGCAGGCAAAAGAACTGGCCCAGAAGGTAGACTACCTGTTGCTCGACTCAGGAAAACCATCCGCAGCGGTAAAAACACTGGGCGGCACGGGTGATGTTCATGATTGGTCAATCAGCAGACGGGTTGTCGAGGCAGTTGATATTCCGGTTTTTCTGGAAGGCGGGCTTAACCCTCAAAACGTGAGTGAGGCGGCAGCTCTTGTTCAACCCTATGGCGTAGATGTCTGTTCGGGGCTGCGGGATAAGCAGGACGACAACCGGTTAATCCCGTCGCGGCTTAACGAGTTTACGGCAAAACTTTGAGATTTTTTGATGACGGGGTTTTCCTGCGCCTGTTGAGGCCCTATTTTCTCTGGCTATGGCCAAACGTTTTTCCAGTTCAAAAGGCCCTTCGCAAAGGCAGCTTCGCGCAGGGGAAGTGCTCCGCCACGCTCTGGTGGAGATCATGCAGCGCGAGACTTTTCGCGAGCCGGCCCTTGCGGGCCAGTCTATTACCGTGAGTGAGGTGCGGGTCTCGCCTGACCTGAAACAGGCGAGCGTCTATGCAGCGCCCCTTGGCGGTGACAATCAGGGGGAAGTGGTCAAAGCTCTGAATAAAATCGCGCCATATTTGCGGGGTCTTTTGGGTAAAAAGATTGAGTTGAAATACACGCCTGCTCTTGTCTTTCGCAGTGACGAGACTTTCGCAGAGGCGCAACGCATAGATGCGCTGCTCTCCCGGCCTGAGGTCGTGCGAGACTTAAACGACGAATAGAGCCGTTTTTGCGGTGAGCTGTTTTTATGCCGGTCTTCTTTGTCGCCATGAATGCGTCGAGACTATATGTAGTCAGCAAAGGGGAATATCTCATGAAAAGTATTTTTAGTGTCGGCGTAATATCGCTTGGTCTTTTGGTTTCCGCCTGTGGCGGGCCTGATGGCGCGAAGCCTTCCGGTGAAGCAGAGGCGTCACAATCAGCGAAAGACATGATCGCTGAGATTGTTGCGAGCCCCGACCGTTCAGAAGAACACAAAGTTCGTGATGCGGGCCGTAAACCGGCTGATATTCTGGCCTTCTCTAAAATCAAACCGGGGGACAAGGTCGGCGATCTTGCTGCGGCGGGCGGTTATTACACCGCGATGTTGTCGCGCCTCGTGGGTGATGAGGGCGCGGTGTACTCCGTGGACCCGTCCCGTATTTTCGATCACTTCCCGAATGCGCGCGAAACGTTTCCTAAATATGCCGAAAGCGACCCTCGCGATAATGTTTCCTATACGGTGCAAAAATTCGAT
>BQJH01000347.1 GCA_021604605.1 Hyphococcus sp. | reverse complement strand
TGTCGAACAGCAAGAAGGAACGTCTGGTCAGGCAGACAATCCTGACAGCGGCGCAGGGGAGCCTCGGCGAACTGGCGGAGAAAATGTGGAGGGTCCGCGCCCATGAGTATCAACTCCCCCCATCCGGCGACTGGACAACCTGGCTCATTCTTGGCGGACGCGGCGCCGGTAAAACCAGAGCGGGCGCCGAATTTATCCGCGCCCTCGTCGCCGGTGATGGGGCCGTCACCACGGCAAATGATAACGAGATTTGTCAAACAGCGCGTAAAGCGCCCAGCCGGGCGATCGCGCTGGTCGCTGAAACATACGCCGATGCGAGGGAAGTCATGATCGACGGTCCTTCCGGCATCTGCGCGGTGGCAAGCGACGTCAGCCGCCCGGCTTATGAAGCGTCGCGGCGACGCCTCGTCTGGCCCAATGGCGCGGTGGCCTATTGTTTTTCCGCCGAAGACCCGGACGGCATTCGCGGCTACCAGTTCGATGCAGCGTGGTCTGATGAATTATGTAAATGGCGCTACCCGGATGAGACATGGTCGAACCTGCAACTGGCGTTGCGGCTCGGTGACAAGCCTCGCCAGATCGCGACCACTACGCCGCGACCCATGGCGCTTTTAAAACGCTTGATGGCGGCTGAGACAACGGTGATGACCCGCGCGGCGACCTATGAAAATCGCGCCCACCTTTCCGATGCGTTCTTTTCAGAGATCGCCGCCGCCTATGAAGGCACAGCCCTTGGGCGTCAGGAACTGCTCGGTGAGATGATCGATGAGGTCGCGGGCGCCCTTTGGACATGGAACATGATTGAGGCTGCGCGCATTTCTGCGGCGCCGTCTCTCGCGCGAATTGTTGTCGCGGTTGATCCGCCAACAACAAGCGGTCCGGATGCGGATGAATGCGGCATACTTGTTGCGGGCGCAACAGATGTGCTTGGCGAGCGTGTTGCGTATGTGCTCGCCGATTGGTCGGCGGCGGGGCTCTCGCCGCGCCAATGGGCGGAGAAAACCGTCGCCGCCTTTCATGAGTTTGAAGCCGACCGGATTGTCGTTGAGGTCAATCAGGGCGGCGACATGGCCAAAACCGTGATTGCGCAAGTTGATGCAGGCGCGCCTGTGCGCGGGGTTTATGCGACGCGGGGCAAACGCACGCGCGCTGAACCGATTGCCGCGCTTTATGAGCGCGGCCGCGTGCGTCATGTGGGCGCTTATCCGGCGCTCGAAGATCAGATGACATCTTACACGGGCGATCCCCGCCAGGGCAGTCCCGACCGTCTTGATGCGCTGGTCTGGGCGCTCACCGATTTGATGTTGAAACCCTCTGCGCCGCGGCCCGGTGTGAAGCAGTTGAATTAGGAATGATTGTTATGCTGAGTAATTCAAAATCCGACCTTACCGGTGAAAGCCGGTATCCAGAAAAAGAGCTTTCTATTTTCAATCAATGGCTCCCGGCTTTCGCCGGGAAAGGCGGAGAAGGTTTCATAGGGAGGGTTCATCTATGTCATTGATCCCACAAATTTTCACGCGCAAGTCACCTGAAGCGAAAGCCTCCGCCGCAAAAGCGTTGATCGCCATGCACCGTCTCGGCGCGCCGGCCTGGACCCCGCGCGATTATGCGTCGCTGGCGCGGCAGGGCTATGAGCGCAATGTCATCGCCTATCGGTGTGTGCGTCTGGTGGCGGAGGCGGCGGCCTCAACCCCGCTCAAAGTGGTTGAAGACGGCGCCGTGCATTGCGACCACCCGTTGATCGATCTTCTCGCACGACCAAACCCGGAACAATCCGGCGCGGAACTGTTTGAGAGTTTTTACGGGTTCCTGCAAACGGCGGGCAATGCGTATCTCGAAGTCGTGAGCCTTGATGGCGTCCCTCGCGAATTGTTTGCGTTGCGACCTGACCGCATGAAAGCGCGGCCCGGTAAAAGCGGCTGGCCGGAATCTTATGAATATAATGCGGGTGGGCGAAAAATTATTTTCAACAATATGCGCGATGAAGATGGCCTTGCGCCGATCCTGCATCAAAAGCTGTTTCACCCGACGAATGATTATTACGGGTTTTCGCCTTTGGAGGCGGCGGCGTCTGCGATTGATCTGCACAACGCCGCCTCCGCCTGGAACAAGGCGCTGCTCGATAATGCGGCGCGGCCCTCCGGCGCGCTAGTCTATAAAGGCCCGGAAGGGGCGGAGAATTTAACCGGTGAGCAATTCTCGCGGCTAAAATCAGAGCTGGAAGACGCTTATCAGGGAACCGCCCATGCGGGCCGGCCGCTGGTGCTTGATGGCGGTCTTGAATGGCGGTCTATGTCGCTGTCGCCGGCGGATATGGATTTCATTGAAGCGAAAAATACCGCCGCGCGCGAGATCGCGCTGGCCTTTGGCGTGCCGCCGATGCTGCTCGGCATTCCCGGTGACAACACTTACTCCAATTACAAGGAAGCCAATCTTGCTTTCTGGAAACAGACGGTTCTGCCGCTGGTCAAGAAGACTGCTTCGGCGATGACGGCGTGGCTTTCGCCTGCTTTTGAAGGCGCCGAAATTATTTGTCAGACGACGGACATTGAAGCCCTGTCCGGTGAGCGCGACGCTCATTGGGCGCGGATCGCAAGGGCCGATTTCCTCACTGAAAATGAAAAGCGCGCCGCGCTTGGCCTCGCGCCGATCACGGAGGAGGGGCGTGATGCATAGTTTCTCCATTCCCAAACCATCTGCCGACCGCCCACAGGAATTGCGCATTTCAATCGCCATTGGCGCAACGCTCATCGTTCAGACGGCGCTGGCGTTGATCTGGGCGGGGTCGTCATCGGAGCGCCTGGCGCAGCTGGAACGACGCACAGATAACAACGCCGCCATGATCGAGCGCACCGCGCGCCTTGAAGAACAGGTGCGGTTTATGTCGGTCACGCTGGTGCGGATTGAACGCAAAATCGATCAGTCGAAGGAGGTGGGACAATGATATGTAAACAGCTCAGTAAAATTTCCGACTTTCCCGGCGAAAGCCGGGATCCAGACATCTTCTATCCAAAAAAAGGAAATTGGCTTGGAAAAAATTCCCACGCCTTTGTGTTCAATTTGAATGCTGCGGACGTTGGGCGCCCAAAAGAATCTGGATCCCGGC
>BQJH01000346.1 GCA_021604605.1 Hyphococcus sp. | reverse complement strand
ACTTAAGGTAGCCGCGTTGTTGTCCTTGCCGGTCGTAACCGACCCGAAGGCCGGCGCATGCAGCACCATTTCCTCATGCTGGAATGTCATGGCTTTCTCAACATCCTGCTGGCTTTTTGCAGCACCGAGTCCGCTCACCAGCTCGTACATTCTGCTCGTGTCCATGTCAGTTCCCTTTTCTGATCATTATGAATGTAACATACATACTGCATGTTACATATCAAGTGTCTTTATCATACAAGCATGCAAAAACAGGCCGATGGATGAGCAAACAGAACTGAAAAGCAGGCGGGAAGAACATCGCGAACAAACGCGGGCGGCTTTACTGGAAGCAGGCCGTGCAATATTCGCCGATGTTGGTTTCGGAGCAGCCGGCACCGAGGCAATTGCCCGCAAGGCACGCGTGACCCGCGGTGCGTTTTATCACCACTTCGAAGACAAACTTGCCCTGTTTGACGCTGTGGTCGTCAGCCTGTGCGCAGAAGCCGCGGCCAAGATCGAAAAGAAAGTCGGCAAGAAAAGCGACCTGTGGGAAAGCCTGTTTGCCGGCATCACGGTCTATCTGGATGAATGCACCGAACCCGACTACTCAATCATCGTCATCCAGAACGCACCTGCGATCCTCGGCGAGAAACGCTACCGTGACATAGACGAAAGTCACGCCGCAGGGCTTTTGGCCACAAACATCGAAGCGCTGATCGCAGCAGGCAAGATCAACTGTGATGATCCGACCTTATTGAGCCGAATGATCAACGCGATGATTTGCAAAGTCGCTGTCCTGTTGCCTTCACAACGCAACAGCAAAGCACTCAAGGCCGATGCGGTTTTGATGATTGAGCGTTGCCTGACGGCGTTTCGTCCGAACTAGAATTGGGCGCGCAATGGTTCATAGGACATCATGATCAGCGCCGCCCAACAGCAGATTAGAACAAGCACGGAAATGCTGCCAAGGACGTTGGCTATCTTTTGAATAGCCCCGCCCCCATACACGAATGCGTTGATCCCGAAAGCCCGCAGGAAATAGGGAAAGGCATTCATCCAGCCGCCGTAAATCATCCCGACAACAACCCATAAGGGCGCAGACAGATCAAACGCCAGGATCATCAGCGCAGCCAGGCCCTGCATGAAGGCGAGCATGATCCAGTCAAGATGAGCGGACAGCAGCTGACGAAAATTGATCCACTTCGTCGCATTTGTTACCGCGGAGATGTTGAGATGCGGGATCATCATGAAAACGCCAAGAATTGACGACCACAGAACCGCGGCGGCGCCACTGAACAACAAGAGCTGCACGGCCAGTTGCGGATAAATTGTCTGAAACATTTGTACGTCCGTTCGATCGATTTCATGGGTGCACCCTGACTTGAATGAGCAGGCCAGCGGGCGCCACGGATCAAGACCGGCACGTTGATGAGTGCAGGCGTCTCTTCCCGTTCACATGGCTGGGCATGTACCGCATTCCTGAATGGGAACTATTGTAAATTTCGACTGCCAGGACGAACCCGCGTCAGCATTTTTCGCCTTCGCCCACAGGGACAACCCGGCCTACGTTCCTGACAGGATCGCAGCGGGGCCAATGCCCGACATCCAACGCAACGCGTTTGAAAAATGAGACTGGGCAGAACCACCTGACAATTTTGGGTGCCACAAATCAGGCTGCTTGCTGAAGAACCAGACCAAGCCACCACGAACAACAACAAGTCTGCACAGGAAAATATGCTCGGCCCTGTACTGCTTATATTGTCCGTACTCAGAGCAGCCTTCGCCCCGCTACTAACCCTCTACGCCACCAAACGCGCCGTCACTGAAACACAGGCTGTGGCAATGGTCATCGCAGGCACGGCAGGCGTGCTGTCATGGTGTGCCCTGGAGCTTCAAACGGCCTCTGGAGGGCGTCGCCGGTGTTATTGCTGTCCTTCCTGCCGCAAAGCAGGAAACTGGAACTGGCGGCTGAAAATGGTGCCGGGGAAGTAGCGCAACCAAACCACGGCTAGAACTCAATCAAATTCTTTTGTGAATCACAAATATTCTTGAAATTATTCAAGTCAACAATTTCTGATATATCTTCTATACTTCCTATATTTAGAGCACACGCCCCTCTCAGGCGAGAAGAAAAACGAAAGCAAATTCTAAATTCTTTCTGCCAACTGTATTCTTCAAATTTATCAAATATTGTCATAGAGCCGGAATAGGAAGTTCGATCCAAATACCTAACCCTTCTGTAGGAAAAACCAGATTCATCAGAAAGGCTATCTGAAATTCTACTTAAAAAGGCTTTGCTATCAATTATGACAAGCATAGCACCTCGGACACTTGTAGAAAATTCCCGAATCCTAGGGCTAAAAATATGTGGCTCAGGAAGGATATCACCCTCAAATAAAGAACTCATGCAAAATAAATGGGACGAAGGGTGTTCATCTACAATTTTTTCATAGAACTTTATTTGACTTCCTTTTGCCAAATCAATGCTTTTCCCATTTAGCGAAAGAACACAATCATCAGCCTGCATCAATCTAGTTAAGTTTTCATCTTCATCAGACCGAACAGAATTGTCATTTGGCAGATCCTGAAAATATTTAACGGGATTCAAATACATGAGCCCCTCTTTCTGCAAAGATTCTATGTGCTCATATTCACCAACTTTTATGAGCATATGCAGAACCTCTTCCATAGTGCTCACTCCATCAGGTAAAAATACTGCATGTATACTACCAAAATTGGGCGAACATATCGAAGACCCAATGTAAAACTATGAGTAAATTGAGGGTACGGCCACGTGCCGTGTTGCCAGTGCTGAGGCCAGACAGTGGCGGAGAGGGAGGGATTCGAACCCTCGGTACCCGTGAAGGCACAACGGTTTTCGAGACCGCCCCGTTCGACCACTCCGGCACCTCTCCGCAAAGGTTAGGGCAGCAAACATGGCCGCGCCTTTGGTCGACTGGGTCAACAGGGCGCGGACAATAACCGTGAGGTGGGCGAAATCGCAAGCGCGATTGCAGCGTCGGCTTTGACCCTAACCGCGAATGGCGTCCCACAGATCTTCAAGAAAATCCGCCAGCCAGTCGATGAGCGGGTCTGCCACATCAAAGAAGGGGATGTAGTCCTCAAG
>BQJH01000345.1 GCA_021604605.1 Hyphococcus sp. | reverse complement strand
TACCGGCCCGGTTTTGTTGTCAGAAACCGTTGAAATCAAATCGGATGACACGGCCGCGACCCTGCATGACCGGCTGAGTATTGTCGGCGCGCAATTGGCGCCGCGCGCACTGGCGGCTTTGTCGCGGGACGCTTTAACGCCAACGGCGCAAGCCGACGAAGGCGTCCTTTATGCGGAAAAAATAAACTCATCCGAAGCGCAGATTAAATGGTCAGAAGACAGTAGAAATGTTGATTGTCATATTCGCGGGCTCTCTCCATTTCCAGGCGCGTGGACTATGATAGAAGGCGATCGCACCAAAGTTCTTTTATCTGCCCTCTCAGATATGAACGGAAATCCGGGAGAAGTGCTCGATATTGGTCAGCGTTTAGTAGTGGCCTGTGGGGATGGGGCTGTTGAGTTGCGCTCCGTTCAACGAGCGGGAAAAAAAGCGCAAACAGCAGAAGAGTATTTGCGCGGGGTGTCACTGAGTGTTGGCGATATTATCGGTTGAAGCGCTAAGCTCACTATTGCAATTTTGAAAACCAGCGCCCCTGATGTTTTTTGAGCCCTTCTTCACGTTCTGCCAGATTGACAGACATGATGATGTATTCTGCCCGTCCGACCAGAAATTCCATTGGCAGAACGCCGACACCTGGATCCTCAAACCGGCTATCGAGAGAGTTGTCGCGATTATCCCCCATGACAAATAAATGGTTTTCAGGAATTTTCATCGGCCCGTAATCATCCGAAAAGTAATTATCGCCGCGTTCTAAAATTGTGTGTTCTGCGCCTTCGGGGAGCGCCTCGTCAAACTTGCCGACACTGGCAATGCCGCCTCGATGTTCGCGATATCTATAGGTTTCTTCCAAAGTCCGCTCTACCAGGTCACCATTCAAATAAAGCCGTCCATTTTTCAGCTCCACTTGGTCTTCGGGCAGGCCGATCACTCGCTTGATATAAGTCTGTCCGGTGCGCGGATGCTTAAAAACAACGATATCGCCGCGTTCAGGTGTGGCTGAAAACACTCTGCCTGTTGAGGTGGCAAAGTCTGGCGCCAGTGAAAAAGGGACGGAGTGGCGACTATAGCCATAAGCGAATTTATTGACGGCGATTCGGTCGCCAACGGCGAGCGTCGGCAACATGCTCTCGCTTGGAATGTGATACATGCCATAGGCGGTGGTGCGGAAAAGCATAAACGCCCCTAAGATACATAGAAAGAAAACGACTTCCGATCTAAATTCTCGCCAAAATCCGCGTCGCTTCATTGCATCCTCACTTATCATTCGTTTAGTCATCAAGACCTATGCATAGATATAAACTTTTTCTGGAATATGACGGGTCCAATTATGTCGGCTGGCAGCGCCAGGATAACGGCCCGTCGATTCAAGCGGCCTTAGAAGCGGCGATTGAAGCATTTTGCGGAGACGTTGCGCGCACCCAAGCAGCTGGGCGGACGGATGCAGGCGTGCATGCTTTGGCGATGGTCGTGCATGTCGATCTGACAAAACCTCATGCGCCTGACGTGGTGCGTGATGCGATCAATCAACATTTAAAGCCGGCGCCTATTGCGGTTTTGCGAGCGGTGGAGATTGATGCCGATTTCCACGCACGGTTTTCCTGTGTGCGGCGGGCCTATGAGTATCGCATTATCAATCGGCGTGCGCCTTTAACGCTTGATAAAAATCGCGCATGGCGTGTCACGCCTCATCTTGATGTAGAAAAAATGGACCAAGCGGCGCAGGCGCTGGTTGGCAAGCATGATTTTACGACCTTTCGGGCTGCTCAATGCCAATCGGAAACGCCGGTTAAGAGCCTTGAGCAAATTTCGGTCATGCGTGCAGGTGATGATGTTGTCATTCGATGTGCGGCGCGATCTTTTCTTCACCATCAGGTGCGCTCATTCACAGGGTCATTGGTGGAAGTGGGTCGAGGGAAATGGGGCGTCAATGAAGTAAAGAAAGCGTTGGAAGCAAAAGACCGCAAGCGCTGTGGCCCCGTGGCGCCGCCAGACGGATTATATTTTATGCGGGCCGATTATGAGAGCGCACCGTAAAGGGAAATCACGCTGTCGTGGACAAGGCTTCCTATGATCTGCTCACCGACTAATACGCCAAGCATTAGGGCGATTGCGCCGCCTACCCCAATTGGCAAGATGCGCCGGATAATATTCCACAAGATAACAAGCTCAAAGATAGCGACGGGCAGTGCGGAAAGAACAAATGCTTCAGCCGATTGTGTGATCGCGAATACGCTGATGGGCGCCATGAAGGCGAGAAAGCTAAGGAGCTGGCTCCAGTTGTACGTGATAATAAGGGGGCCGGCTGCGTGTGTTGCGTTCATGCCGCGCGTTACGGCAACAAGGCCAGCTAAAACACCAAACCATGTGACAGCTAATGAAACCAGCATCGCAAAAATGCTGACAGGCAAGGGCGCAGTAATTTTGATGGCATCCGTAGATTCGGGCACGAGCGCTTGCAAGTTTTGAGTGGCAATTGCTGCAATAATTGCAATCGGCGTTGACAGGGCGAGCGCCCATAAAGATCGGAAGACGCCATCCACGGAAATATCCATGTCTGCGCGCCAGTTTTTTCGCCCGACAATGAGCTGCCAGATGCCGCGCAAATGAGTGATGACATAGTCAGGCTGGATCATGCGCCGCCCTCATTCCCGGCGAAGTATCTCGCGATGATTGCTTCATAAATATCGGTGAGCAATGCAATGTCTGAAACGGCGACGCGTTCATCAGTTTGGTGCATCGTCGCTCCGACCAGACCGAATTCAGCAACCGGTGCATGGTCTTTAATAAACCGCGCATCTGATGTGCCGCCGGATGTTGAATATTCCGGGCGCCGCCCGGTTTTTTCTTCGACGCAATCAGCAATCAGGTTGATGAATGTCATATCGGTTGTGAGAAATGCTTCGCCAGAAACAATGGTTTCCAGCTCATACGTCGCGCCAAGCTCTGTGGCGAGCGTGTCCAGCTGCGCCCGCAGCCATGTTTTTATCGTGGCGCCAGTCCAGTTGGGGTTGAAACGAATGTTAAAGCGCGCTGCTGCTTTTTCCGGGATAATGTTGTGCGCCGGGTTGCCGATATGGATATCGGTTACTTCAAGGTTAGACGGCTGAAATCGTTCATAG
>BQJH01000344.1 GCA_021604605.1 Hyphococcus sp. | reverse complement strand
ACAATATTTATGTCTGGATCGTTATGGGCGTGACGCTCTCTTTTGGTGCGCTCGGATTTATTGATGACTATCTAAAAGTCACCAAGCAAACGGCGAACGGTGTTGTGGGTAGTTTAAAACTGACGGTGCAATTTGCGGTCGCCTTGCTGGCCGGATATCTTTGCATGACCGCGCTCGCCGCTGCGCCAGATGCACCGACAGGGATTGCCACTTCCGTAGGCGTTCCGTTTTTTCCTGTGCGGCTTTTTGAGCAATGGTTCAATGCGCCGGGCGTGCCGCTTGGCTTCTTTATTGTGCCGTTTGCCGCCTTCGTCATTGTCGGCGCCTCGAACACGGTGAACCTGACCGATGGTCTTGATGGTCTTGCAACGGTGCCGGTGATGATTGCAGCGGGCGCTTATGGTTTGATCGTTTATCTTGTGGGTAACGCAATTTACGCAGGCTATCTTGGCGTTCCGTTTGTTCCCGGCGCTGGCGAGCTTGCGGTCATATGCGGCGCCATTATCGGCGCTGGCCTCGGCTTTTTATGGTTTAACGCGCCGCCGGCGGCGATCTTTATGGGTGACACGGGCTCGCTTGCTCTTGGCGGCGCCATCGGTTCAATCGCTGTTGCCGCGAAGCATGAAATTGTTCTGGCGATTGTCGGTGGTTTGTTTGTGTTGGAAGGATTGTCGGTGATGATCCAGATTGCGTCATTTAAGCTAACCGGCAAGCGTGTCTTCCGAATGGCGCCGATACATCATCATTATGAGCAATTGGGCTGGAAGGAATCGACGATTGTGATCCGCTTCTGGATTATTGCTGTTATTCTGGCGCTGGTCGGTCTCGCCACACTGAAATTACGATAGGTTAAAACCTGATGATCCTCATCCCGGATGTAAAACAACAATCGATTGGCGTTTTCGGTCTTGGCGTTAGCGGCATTGCGACAGGCGAAGCGCTGGTCCGGTCCGGCGCCAAAGTTTTTACATGGGATGAAAATAAAACAGCGCGGGCAAAAACCGCGAACACGGAATATCGCGCCGAACACCCGAAGAACTGGCCATGGAAAGAAATGGCGTTTGTTGTTGTCAGTCCCGGCGTTCCATTGACCCACCCCAAACCGCATCCGATTGTGCGCAAAGCCCGGATGGAAAACATGCCCGTTATCGGGGACGTTGAGTTATTTGCGCGCGCTGTAAATGCGATGCCGGATCGTGAGCGGCCGCGCGTGATTGCTGTCACAGGCTCGAACGGAAAATCAACCACAGCCGCGCTGATCGGGCATATTCTGAGCGAGGCAGGGGAAGAGGCCCATGTTGGCGGGAATATCGGCGAGGCTGTGCTATCGTTGCCAGCGCCCGACCGTAACGGGATTTATGTTTTGGAACTCTCGTCGTTTCAACTTGATCTCACATACAGCTTGCGCGCCAATGCGGCCGTGTTTTTGAACCTGACGCCCGACCATATTGATCGCCACGGCACGATCGACGCCTATCTTGCCGCCAAAAAACGCATCTTCCACAATCAGACAAAAGATGATGTCGCCATCGTCGGTGTTGATGATGATTACGGGCAATGTCTATGCACAAATTTAACAGCAGCAAACCAAAGTCAGGTCTTGGCGGTCTCCGCACAGGCGACGCTCGGTCGCGGCGCTTATGTTCTGAACGGAAAACTGTTTTTTAATTTCGATGGTAAAACCGCGAAGGCCGGTGATCTGTCTGAGATGCGCGGATTGCGCGGCGTTCACAATCATCAAAATGCGGCGGCTGCGCTGGCGGCATGTGTTCATGTTGGTGTTTCTTCTGCGCTGGTCATGAAGGCCGCAGAGCGGTTTCAACCCTTGCCCCACCGTATGGAAGAAGCCGGACGCAACGGCAAAGTGCTATTCATCAATGATTCCAAAGCGACCAATGCAGACGCTGCCGCGCGAGCGCTCAGCGCCTTTGACGCAATCTACTGGATTGTCGGCGGTAAAGCCAAAGAGGGTGGGCTTGGCGCTTTAAAAGGCAAACTCTCAAATGTTGAGGGCGCTTACTTGATAGGTGATGCGGCGGAACAGTTTGAAGAAGAACTACGCGGACAGACCCCATGTTATCAATGCGGTGATCTTAAAACCGCTGTTAAAAAAGCGGCCCTTGCCGCCGCTCGTAGTAATGCTTCTTCTCCCGTTGTTTTACTCTCTCCGGCATGTGCTTCCTACGATCAATTCAAAAATTTTGAAGAACGAGGCGAGACTTTTAAGTCTCTGGTGAGCGATATGCCGGTTGCGAATGGAGAAGCGGCATGAGACAAATTTCACGAGCTGATGAGACAATCTTTGGCCGTTGGTGGTGGTCGATTGACCGGACTTTGCTCGCGGTTCTGGCGCCAATTATCATGATTGGCGTACTGGTTCTGTTGGCGGCAGGCCCAGCCGCTGTGGAGCGCCTTAAAATCAGCAATGAGTTTCACTTCTCTATTCGTCAGGCGGTTTTTCTTGGTCCAGCACTGGCGCTGATGTTTGCCGTCTCCTTTCTGTCTCCGCTTCAGGCGCGCCGGTTCGGCGTTGTTCTCTTCGGCGGGATGCTTTTGTTGATGCTCGCGATCTTGCTTTTCGGTGGTGAGATCAATGGGTCGAAACGTTGGGCGGATCTTGGCGCTTTCTTATTGCAACCTTCAGAGTTCGCGAAGCCGGGCTTTATTATTACGGCGGCATGGATGCTGGCTGAAGGCGCGCGCGACCCGAAATTTCCGGGCGGCGCCATCGCGATTGGTCTTTATGCCGTCTTTGCGATGTTGTTATTGCTGCAACCGGATTTTGGCCAATGGGCGTTGGTGACGGCCGTCTGGGCGGTGATGTTTTTTATCGCCGGCTGGAGCTGGATGTGGATTGCGCTGCTCGCCGTAACAGGGGTCGGCGCTTTAACAGCGGGATATTATTTATCCGGTCACGTTGCGGCGCGGATTGACGGCTTTTTAAAACCTGAAACGGCCGACACCTATCAAGTTGACCGGGCGCTGGAGACAGCGGCAAATGGCGGCTTGTTCGGACGTGGTGATGCGCCGCCGGTCAAAGGCGCGCTCCCCGATGCGCATACCGATTTTATTTTCGCTGCAGCGACCGAAGAGTTCGGACTGGTGCTCGGCTTGTTGATTATCATTCTATTTGCAGTTTTTGTCGCCCGTG
>BQJH01000343.1 GCA_021604605.1 Hyphococcus sp. | reverse complement strand
AAGAAATTATATCTTGAAAAAATGGTCTCGGGCGCGTGGACCGGCACCATGAACCTCACAGAGCCGCAGGCGGGTTCGGACTTGTCGGCGATCCGCACCAAGGCGGAGCCGTTGGGGGATGGCCGCTATAAAATCAGCGGCCAGAAGATTTTCATCACCTATGGCGATCACGATATGACCGACAATGTGGTGCATCTGGTGCTGGTGCGTCTGCCCGATGCGCCGGAGGGCACGGCGGGGATTTCGATGTTCCTTGTGCCGAAATTTCATGTGAACGATGACGGCTCGCTGGGCGAGCGCAATGACGCGCATTGCATCAAGCTCGAAGAAAAAATGGGCCTGCACGGCTCGCCCACTTGCGTCATGGCGTTTGGCGATAAGGGCGAGTGCTACGGCACGCTGCTCGGCGAAGAGAACAAGGGCTTGCGCAATATGTTCGTGATGATGAACGCCGCGCGGCTTGACGTGGGCGTGCAGGGCGTCGGCGTCGCCGAACGCGCGTTCCAGCGTGCGCTTGCTTATGCGCAGGACCGCAAACAGGGCAGGCAAGCCGGCGTTAAGTCCGGCGAGATGATCGCGATTTACGAACATCCCGATGTGCGGCGGATGATTTATTCGATGAAGGCGCTGACCGACGCCGCGCGCGCGATCTGTTACGCCAATGCGGTGGCTTATGATTTGTCGCATCATTCAGGCGACGAAGATGCGCGGCGCAACGCCAAGGCGCTCGAAGAATTGCTGACGCCGATCTCAAAAGGGTGGTCCACCGACCGCGCCAATGACGTCGCCTCGCTTGGCGTGCAGGTGCATGGCGGCATGGGCTATATCGAAGAGACCGGCGCCGCGCAGCATTTGCGCGATGCGCGCATCGCAGCGATCTATGAAGGAACCAACGGCATTCAGGCGATGGACCTTGTGGGGCGCAAGCTGCAAGGCGATGGCGGCGCGGCGGCGAAGGCGTTTCTCGGTGAAGTCGAGTCTGAAGCGGGCGTGTTGAAAGCCGCCAAACGCGATGATTTGCAGCGCATTGGCGCGCGGCTCGCTGCGGCGGGCGATGCGCTTCTTCAGTCTACGGAATGGTTGCTGTCGGCGGCGGCGAAAAATCCCGAAGACGTGCTGGCCGGCGCGACGCCCTATCTCAAACAGTTCGGCAATGTCGCCGGCGGTTATTACCTCGCCAAGGGCGCGCTGGCCGCCGCCCTCGCGGTCAATGAAGGCGTCGACAAGGCCTATCATGAAAGCCGCATCGCCATCGCGTCGTTCTTCGCCGACAACTACCTGACCGAAGCGGTCAGCCTGACGGACGCCGTGACGGCGGGCGCGAAGGCGCTGGCGAAAATCGACCCGGAATTGTTGAGTGCGTAAAAGCTGATGCGAAAACTGGTCGGAGTGAGAGGATTCGAACCTCCGGCCCCTGCCTCCCGAAGGCCACTTTGTAGGAAATGAATTTGGCTTAAGTGCTTGGTTTGAATCGATAATTACCTACAAAATACGCGACAAACGCGACAAATCCTACACCGTTTGGGGCGTTAACGCCCAACAATATGACCCTACATTGTTCGAGAGTTTTGAGACCGAATTTTGAAGGAAATCTTTTGAAATACAAAATCACGAAAGGCAGTGCCTTTTAATTTTAATGGATTCACATCCACACCGAACCGGCCCAGATTCCCACTTTCGATGCAACCGGAACCGGAGACTATGAGCCAGAACACTTCTCATGCCGTAATGTCGCAGCGTACCGAAGCGAAGCATAGTCTCGATAATTTTCCTACACCGCCGTGGGCGACGCGAGCGCTCATTGAGCATGTTATCGGTGCGGGGAGTGTTAAGGGCAAGTCTTGCTTGGAGCCTGCCTGCGGTTCCGGTCACATGGCAGCGCCACTTTCAGAGTATTTCGGCGCTGTCCATGGTTCCGATATTTATGACTATGGTTATGGAGATGTCTGCGATTTTCTCACGTACCCTTACGAAGCTAACGATTACGATTGGGTGATTACCAACCCACCGTTCCGATCTGCAGAAGAGTTTACGCAACGAGCGCTGACAATCGCGAAGGATGGCGTCGCAATCTTGGCGCGCACGCTTTTCATCGAAAGTGTCGGTCGTTACCAGAAATTGTTCAAAGAAACCCCGCCCACGATCTTCGCTCAATTTACGGAGCGGGTGCCGATGGTGAAGGGACGGTTGGACCGAAAGGCTTCAACTGCTACTGGATATGCTTGGCTAGTTTGGCAAAAGTCAGCCCTTAAAGCTGGCTCAAGACTCAATTGGATTCCGCCTTGCAGAAAAGACCTTGAACGGGACCGAGACTATTCGGACCCGATTACGATTCGTGCCGATTATACCTCGCAAGCCCGTCTTTTAGCTGCTGAATAGCCTCTTTGACTCCTTCGGAGCCTTTGTCTTCCAGAGCCTTGAGCGCATTCTTAACTGAGCCCCGCAACCTGCGGCCTTTGGGGCCTGGCGCGCCTTTTGGTGGCAGTTCTTCGGCCGGCGCGGCAGTAATTGATCCAAATTCTCCGTCTTTAACTTCTGCAACTCGAGCTGGGTTTTCACCAAACCAAGAAGCAATATCATGGTTCTTGTCACCGCGTGCCAGCATCCCGAGGATGACCTTAGCGTCATTATTATTTAGGGCCATTACGTCTCTCTCCGCTTCATTGTTCAGAAGCAAAACATATGGTGGACAGTGATTGAGTTTTCAATCTACTTCCAATTCTCTTAAGGCCTCTATTATCCGCCGTGTAACATTTCTAGCAGTTTTGTAGGTAATTGATGAGAGTAACTTGACTGTGGTTTGTTATTGGCACTGTCCTTCTACGGACTAAAACCTTGATGTGCTTAATGGTTTAACGCCCAGCACCGAATAACGCCCAATCAGAGGCATTGAAAATGTGGATTCGATTCAAAGTTTTATCCGCAACATGAAGTCGGAAACGCCCAGAATAACGCCCAAGTTGAGTGTCGAGAAAACTTTTACCTACACGCTAACTCTTTGATTTTAATGGTGGGAGTGAGAGGATTCGAACCTCCGGCCCCTGCCTCCCGAAGACAGTGCTCTACCAGGCTGAGCTACACTCCGATCTCAAATCCAGCAGGCCCGTAAACATGTCCGAGCTGCGTGCGGGAGCGCTTCTATAGCGACGGATAT
>BQJH01000342.1 GCA_021604605.1 Hyphococcus sp. | reverse complement strand
ATCAGTGACTTTAACCGCGCCAGGCCTGACAGTGCGTCATTGGCGTGCAAGGTTGCCGCGCCGCCTTCATGGCCGGTATTCCAGGCGTCCAGTAAATCCAGCGCTTCCGGGCCGCGCACTTCGCCGACCAGAATGCGGTCGGGGCGCATACGCAAGGTGGTTTTAAGTAATTGGGTCATCGACACGTCCAGTGTCGTGTGATATTGCACGAAGTTCTCCGCACTGCATTGGATCTCGCCGGTATCTTCAATAATAAAAATACGCTCGTCCGGGTCTTGCTGGACCATTTCATTGATGATGGCGTTAACCAGCGTGGTCTTACCGGAACCGGTGCCGCCAATCACCAGGATGTTGCGGTGCTCGCGCACCGCCGCTTGGATCTTTTGACACTGTGATTGCGTCATGATGGCTTGTTCAACGTATTGCGCCAGTGTGAAGATGGCGATGGCTTTCTTGCGAATGGCAAATGTTGCAAAGGCGACCACGGGCGGCAATTGGCCGGCGAAGCGTGAGCCGTCCAGCGGGAATTCGCCCTCGATCATTGGATTTGCCCGGGTGACTTCCTTGCCGTGGAAACCGGCGACGGTTTTGATGACGGCTTCGGCCTGGGCGGCTTGCAGGTTGCCGATGCAGGCAATCTTTTGCCCGAGCTTTTCCTGCCAGATACGGCCATCGGCGTTGACCATGATTTCAACGGTCTCAGGGTCTTGCAGCGCAAATACAATGTCGCGCGCATCGCGCTCCAGTTTACGTTTGGCGCGCTCTCTAACCGTTACGCAAGGGTTCAGGGGTGTTATCATTTACGTTATATTGTTATTAAAAGCTTTCTATACGAGCTTTTTTAAAAATATAACGTTAGACTAATTTATTCAAGTATTTTTTACGCGAACACGCGATTTATTTCTTTCGGGTGGTTTTTTTGTTGAATTTTGCCAATAACGCCCGGTTGGCCCTGTCCCACTGATCCACCTGGTACGCCTGGAATTCATTCAATACCGCGCCCTTCCACACCAGGCCGTTGCCCAGTTTCAGATCATCGCCCTCGGTTAATAACACGCGCTCGTCCGCGCTGATGTCCGACAGCTCGAATAACATCGGCAACGGCGTCTCCAACGCCTTGGCAATGGACTCGATAATGCGCAAAGAGGGATTGGCGTTATCGTTGACCAGATCGGACAGAAATGACACCGACACCCCTGCCCTTTTGGTCAGCTCCAGTTTGGTCATGCCCTTTTCATCCAGAATGCGCAGGATATTAGTGATCAAAATTAAGTTATACATAAAGTTATCAATGATGGTAATGGTTTTAGCAGCTAAAATTTTACGCGCTAACCATTTTATTTTTTAATGACACTCACTTGTGGCGTAAAATACCGTGATACCAGCGATTGCTTTAACGTCCCTGTAACGGACAACACCGGGTGGATTCACGGTATTTTTTTTTGCAGCCGCGACAAATAGCGCCTTTATTTCCTTGAATTGCACCTTATAAATAATACATCAACACATGATAATCAGGTACTTTGTAAGCTATTCTGCCACCAGCGTATTGCAATTTAACCATTATGGCCACCAACGACAAAAAACCGCGCACCTCCCAGACCCCGCCGCAAGTGCAAACCATCGCACTGGCGTTGATCGAGGAAGATAAAGACCAGCCGAGAAAGCGGTTTGATCCCGCCTCGTTACAGGAACTCGCCGACACCATTAAACTGCGCGGCGTCAAATCACCGATCTCCGTGCGTCCCAACCCTGACAAACCCGGCGCCTATATCATCAACCATGGCGCCAGAAGATACCGCGCCAGCAAAAGTGCGGGTTTAAAAACCATTCCCGCCTTCATCGACGCCGATTACAGCGCCGCTGATCAGGTCATCGAGAATTTGCATCGCGACAGCCTGACCGCGCGGGAAATTGCCGATTTTATCGGCCGGGAAATCGCTGCCGGCAAAAAAAGGATCGACATTTCCAAACTGATCGGTAAATCCAACGCCTTTGTATCGATGCATCTCGCGTTGTTGGATTTACCCGAGCCGATCGCCCAATTGTTTAGTACCGGCAAATGCACCGATGTCACGGCCATCTATGATCTGTTAAGACTCTACAAAAACCACCCGCAACCCGTCAACGACTGGATTACTTACAACACCCAGAATGAAGTCACCCGCACCGATATCCAGCAGCTCAGGAAATTTTTGCAACAAAAGGGTCAACAAGCCATCGCAATGACCGATTGGCCGCTGGAGAACGGGCAACCATTGGCAGAAGTTACTGACGATAGCCGCCAAGCACCCGATGCGGATAAAACCGCGCCAGCGGATAATGCGGCCGACAGCCTGCTGTCAAAGATTTATCAATGGGTGAAAAAAGAGGGCAAAAAAATCAAAGACGCGATCAAAAGCCTCACCACTGAAGAAACCAATCTCATCGTGCAACAGCTCAAGTCTTACTTTGAGCAAGGCCGTAATTGCACCAATATCGTCCAATTCGTCATGAACGCATTACAGGACGGCCGTTTTGCCTGCAAAAAAGCCGGGGCGTTTAACTTAACCGCTTTTTTATACGGCGTGGATCACAGCAAGGCGTTTAACCTTGACAAAATAATGGCGGACGCCACCAGTTAATCCAATGAAAAAAAGATTAATCGTTATGAACGGACAGAAAGTCCTGCAGCATTACAACAACAATGAATGGACCACCAGTGGCAAGATCAAAAAGGCGGAAGCCGGCATCAAGCCGGGAATTTACAATATCTACCTATCAAAACCAGCGGACACGGCTAATCAAGTCTATGAAGGCATCCTTCTCCTTACGGATAAGGAAGCAGGCGTGGTTTATCAACAAATGGGTAAAGCCTTTGTTACGCACAAACTGGATCTGTTTAAAACCCCCCTACCCGTTGGTAAAAATGTTTCTATTCAATACGACGATAATCAATTGATTTTATCGAAAATTGAAGGTATTCGGAAAAACAGAAGCCGCCGGGTTTGAATTTGGTCATTAGTTGTATTCGCTCATATATGGCCCATTGGGAGCGAAGCTACAATTTGACGACATATTGTAATTACGCCATATAAAGTCGTCGTCAATATCTTATAATCTGCCCCTTTTAACTCTCAGCTGGGATTGTAATGGCGTATTCATGGGACGATCCAGGCATTCA
>BQJH01000341.1 GCA_021604605.1 Hyphococcus sp. | reverse complement strand
CCGTAAATCTCTATACCCGCGCCGAAGTCGACTATAATCTTTCCTATTCCATAAAATAGGTTCCTGTACTGGCGAAAAGACGCCAAGCCCGGAAAGCGCGAAATTCGCATTTCCGGCAGTGTAGAAAAGGAATATCGTCCGTCATGGATAACAATCTGGACACCTTGTGGCGGCGTGCGGTGCTCTGGCCCGATAATGCAGTGAGCGTATTGAGTGCGGCGCGCGCCAGTCGGCGCACGGACGCCGAAATCGGCGATTTGCGGAAAAGGAATTTGCACGGCGCCTATTTCGGTGAAAAACTTACGAACAGCAATGAACAAAAGCCGATAGCCGTCGCCGCGCTGGATGCGCTGGCGCCATTGTCGGATGAACAGGCCGTGCGCAGCGCTTACGCGGCGATCAGGGACGTTCTCATCAGTCCCTATGGGTCGATGGAATGTTGGGACGCCGTCAAGCCGGCGCTCTCGGCATGGGATAAAGAGCGGGCCTGCGCGTCGTTTCTTGAATTTGTAATACTGGAATCGCCGGACCCGATTGCTGTTCATAACGCCATGCTGTTTCTCTCTTATACCGGTAAGGCTCTAGGGGCTGCGGAAATTGAAATTCTCGGTTGTGGTACAAATCATCTGATTGCGGATCGCGCTTGCAATCTCGCCATGCAGTCGACTTTGCCTGTGGACGAGAGGGAGCGGCTTGCCTTCGAATGCGCCAGGCATGGAACGCAATTCGCTGAAAGCGAAATTCTCAAAAACGTACGCCCCGAAAGCGACCGGAAGATCAAGGACTGGTTGTTACAACAGCTTTTTGCCGATATGCAGCGGGGCTTTGTCTATATCATCGACGATTACGTCGACTATATCCTTGACTACATCGAGAGCGGCGACCTCTTGTCGGCGCTCAAAGATGCGGCGCCGCCGGACTGGCTGATCGACGGCGCGCTGAAATTATTTGGCGATCATTTATGCAGAGGTATTGACCGGGGAGTGATCTGGCTTGAGCCTGGCGATGACGCGTATGCGCTTGAATGCCTGTTTCGCCTTGTGGAACATGCGACGAGCCGCGCCCTGTCGCCTAATTCCCTCAGGCATTTATCGCAAATTTATTATAACGCATTTTCCCATGCTCATGAGGAGACGCTGGCGGGCGAGAAGGAGACGCCTGATCAAGTATGGCTCAAGGGAAAAGACGAAGATCTGGCTGCGGCCGCCAGCATCCTCGCCGCCCTGCAAACGCCCGACAACAAGGAAAAAATCGATATAGCGCTTGAATCGACGGACAGTAAAGACTTTGCCGACGCGATAGACATCGTCGAGAATGTATCTGCGGATGATTATTTTTCAATTCTGTTCAACGCTGTCGAGAAAGGCCCCTATCCCGTCCGGCTGAACGAGCTGCGCCGTTCGGTTAAAACGGTGGAGCAGGCGCGCGATGTAATCGCGTGGGCTACGAAATGGTGCAACGTCAACGAAAACGGCTATTTCTATTATCCCGGCCGGGGCTACGGGCGCGTGCTGCAGGAAATTATCCCGCTGGCGGGCGATTACCCGGGGCTCGGCGGCCCGCTTGTTTTGGCGGGGCTGGACTATCGCTCGCCAGCAAAGGACGAAGCCGTTCAAGCGCTGCTTGTCTGGCCGGTCTACCTCTGGCCGCCGCAGGCCGGGGACAGGCTTCGTCTGGCGCTAAAGCATAATGTCAGTACGCATGAAGCCCTGAGGGAGGCGTTACAAAAACTGCCGCCTAAAGAATGAATCGGAATGATCTCGATGATTATGCGTCAAGGCATCCATTCGTTTCTTTCTTCTTTAGAAGGTGAAAACTTGATGCGATCGTTTTCCGTAAACTCTATTTCAGCTTGTCCAGAGTATCTTTGTGCTGCTCGATGGCTTGAGCGATCTTAACGTCATCAGGCAAGGCCATGTAAATTTTATGGGCGCGGCTTCTGTAATCGCATTCGGATATCTCATTCCGGTCCGAGGCTTCCGTCTCTATATAGAAGGCGAGTCTATCATTTCTGAACAGGCTCGCCGTTTTGGGATCAATGGAATAGGTCTCCACGATAATCCCGTTTTCCCATACGGTCTTCACGGGTCTATCGTCAAAAAGAAAGTATTTTACGCCGCTGAAGTTTTCCATGAGTGTCCAACCATGATGGGATGGTAAAAGGCGGAATAAACCTAAAGCCCTTTTGGGAAGTCACTTCCCTTTAATGGCAGCTTTCCGCATAGACCGGTTCTTTGGTGGTGTATTTATTGCCGACCAGGGGATCGCAATAATAGTCGAGCCGTTCATCAGTGTAGCGCGAATTGGGGCGACATTTGCCGCGGCCCTTATTGCCGCTCTGGCAGGTCCATTCATAGGTGCATTCGCCCGCCAGCGTACAGCCCGGAATAGTCATGCTGGAATAGCAGCGCACCATGCGACGGTGGACTTCATTGCGGCATTCATTGATCGCTTTTTGAACGTAAGGTGAATGGGGCGACGGTTCGGTGTCGTCATTCGCATTATTGCTGCTCAAAATTGCAGCTATAATGAAGCCGGCGGCGAGCGCGGAAGCCAGATCCGGCTCGGCGTGTTGCGACGGGCGCCAGGCGGGATCGTCGCAGCGTGAAGAAGAAGCCTTTGTGCGTTTGTCCAAGTCGAGAACATATCTGTCCGGGTATAAAAACAGGGCGCATTCATGACGAAGAAGACGCGAATGCGCTGCGCGGTCGCCGGCAAAATATAAGTCGACATATTTCCGGATCATCACCCACGCTCTATCGCGGTCTTTTTCGACGCCATAGCCGTAATTGTAGAGGCTGCCTATTTCTCTGTAAGCACGCGGTTCATTTTGTTCCGCCGCCTTCGCGTACCAGAACATCGCCTTGCTGTAATCTTCCGAAACCATAAAGCCGTTGCGGTATTTGTCGCCTAAGGACAGTTGTGCGCCGACATGTCCGCCTTGCGCTGCTTTCGTGAGCCAGAGTATGCTTTTCTCGTTGTCCTTGGGCGTCTCTTTGCCGGTCGCATATTTCAACGACAAGGAATATTGAGCCTCTTTGTGTCCGTTTTGGGCTGCCTGCTCCATCCAGTAGAGGCTCTTTTGCGGGTCTTTCGGGACGCCGTCAAAACCGTAACGATAATCACCGCTCAATTTATATTGGGCGCCCGCATCGCCATTCATC
>BQJH01000340.1 GCA_021604605.1 Hyphococcus sp. | reverse complement strand
CTCGATTTCCCGGCGGGTCCGGCCTATTATCTGATGGGTTTTGAAATCCCCATGTTTACGCCAATTTTTGTGGTCAGCCGGATTACAGGCTGGACGGCCCATATTATGGAACAGCTCGCTGACAATAAGTTGATCCGTCCGTTGTCCAATTATACTGGCAGCGCTCAGCGTGACGTCGTAGCGATAGAAAATCGTTAGACAGCGCGAAAGGCGAAGAGATAAATGGCTGGACAACCAAGAGACCGCACAGACGAAGAACGCGCACGGGCCCTTGAGGCCGTGCGCGAATTGTTGCGCTGGATCGGTGATGACCCGGATCGCGAAGGGTTGGCGGAAACCCCGCGCCGGGTGGTCGACGCCTATCTGGAATATTTTCAGGGATATGAGCAATGCCCGGAAACATATTTAAAACGCACCTTCGAACAGGTCGGCGGATATGATGAAATTGTCTTGTTAAAAGATATTCCGTTTCATTCCCATTGTGAGCATCACATGGCGCCGATTATCGGCAAGGCGCATGTTGCGTATCTGCCAACAGATAGAGTTGTCGGCATTTCCAAACTGGCGCGCGTGGTGCAGGCTTATGCGCGTCGCTTGCAGGTGCAGGAACGTCTGACGGCGGAGATTGCCGATTGCGTTCAGAAAATATTGGAACCGCAAGGGGTCGCCGTTGTTATTGAGGCGAGCCATGCGTGTATGACAGCGCGCGGTGTTAAAACGCCGGGTGTTTCCATGACGACCAGCCGGATGATGGGTGTCTTCCGGCAAGATGATAAGGCAAGACAGGAAGTGATCAGGCTGCTTGGTCTTGCATAAGATTGCTAACTCAAGGAATTTTGACGATGGCTTATGAGTGCATATTAACTGAAGAAGACGGCAATATCGGCATCATTACGTTGAACCGGCCGGATGCGTTAAACGCCTTCAACAATCAGTTGATGGATGAAGTGACCGCGGCGGTGAAAAAGTACGAAGCCAATGATGATATTTCATGCATGATTGTCACCGGCTCGGAAAAAGCATTCGCTGCTGGCGCCGACATTAAAGAAATGGCGTCCAAGGGCTATATGGATGTCTATAAGGAAGAGTTCATCACCGCGAATTGGGAAGAAGTGACACGCGCGCGCAAGCCCGTCATCGCGGCGGTAAACGGTTACGCGCTCGGCGGCGGTTGTGAGCTGGCGTTGATGTGCGATTTCATTATTGCCGGTGACAGCGCCAAGTTTGGCCAACCGGAGATCTCCATTGGCGCCATGCCGGGCGCTGGCGGCACGCAACGTCTTGCGCGTTTCATCGGCAAGTCGAAAGCCATGGAAATGTGTTTGACCGGCCGCATGATGGACGCGGAAGAAGCTGAACGCTGTGGTCTGGTCAGCCGGATTGTTCCCAAAGGCGAATTACGCGAAGAAGCGATCCGTGTGGCAAAACAGATTGCCGGGTTCTCGCGGCCGATCGCGATGTTGACTAAAGAATCTGTCAATCGCGCTTATGAGACGACTTTGTCGGAAGGCATCCGGTTTGAACGCCGGGTGTTCCATTCTGTCTTTGCGCTGGAAGATCAGAAAGAGGGCATGGCCGCCTTTGTCGAAAAGCGCAAACCAGCGTTTAAGAATAAATAATCTTTGATCTGCGTTCTTAAAAGCGCCTCTAAAGCGATTGGCTAACTGATGGAAAACCTCGTTCTTGCCTTTGCTATTATTGGCGCTCTTGGTGTCGGCGCGCAGTGGCTTGCCTGGCGGTTCAATCTGCCCGCGATTGTTTTGATGGCGATTGCAGGGGTGATGGCCGGGCCAGTGCTTGGTCTCTTTTCCATGCCGGGCGCCGAGCCGGGGACGCCGCCGATGGAAGCGCTGTTCGGTGAGTTTTATCGCCCGATCATCGCCGTTGCCGTTGCGGTTATTCTTTTTGAAGGCGGCCTGCAGCTCAACTTTGCTGAATTGCGCGGGCTCACCAAGGGTGTTCAGCGTCTGGTTTTTCCCGGTGTCGCCATTGCATGGGGGCTGGGCGCTGTCGCCGCCTATTTGATCGCTGGATTGTCGTGGCAGGTAGCGCTCCTCTTTGGCGGCGTGATGGTTGTCACCGGCCCCACGGTCATCATTCCATTGCTGCGCCAGTCAAAGCTAAACGCAAGGCCCGCGACGTTGTTGAAATGGGAAGGCATCGTCAATGATCCCATTGGCGCATTGCTGGCGGTGCTGGTTTACGAGTTTCTGGTCGCAAGCGGCGAGCATGGATCATTGGGCGATATTATTGCCTCGATTGTCTTGGCGTCGATCTTGTCGGGCGTTTTCGGTTACACCATCGGGCGTTTTGCAGCGTCGTCATTTCGGCGCGGTTGGGTGCCGGAATATTTAAAGCCGCCGGTGCTGTTGGCGCTTGTCCTGATCTGCTTTGAAACGGCGAACCTGTTGCAGCATGAGGCGGGTCTTCTTGCGGTCACGGCCATGGGCGTCACCATGGCAAACTCCAAGATTGCCAGCATCAACGAGCTGCGCCTGTTTAAAGAGAACATCGCAGTTCTCCTGGTCTCGGGCGTCTTTATCATCCTGACCGCCAACTTGACCTTCGAGTCTCTCAGCCTCCTCAACTGGTCAACGGTTTGGTACTTGACTGCGATGTTGCTGGTTGTCCGACCATTGACGGTTTTCATATCAACCATTGGCGCCGGCCTCCCGTTAAAAGAACGCCTGCTTGTCGGGTGGATCGCGCCACGCGGGATCGTCGCCGTCGCTGTCTCCAGTTTCTTTGGCGCGTCTTTGGCGGCTGAAGGTTACGTTGATGGGGAACTATTAATCCCGCTCGCCTTTGCAATGGTGTTTGCCACCGTGATCGCGCACGGGTTCTCCATTGGTCCGCTCGCAAAAGCATTGGGCCTTGCGTCAAAAGACCGACCGGGTGTTCTCATAGCGGGCGCGTCGCCATGGTCGGTGGCATTGGCAGCAAAGTTGAAAGAATTTGAGTTGCCGGTAATGGTCGCTGACACGTCGTGGCGACGGTTAAAACCAGCGCGTCTTGCAGATATCCCGACTTACTACGGCGAGCTTCTTTCGGAAGTGACAGAACATCATCTTGACCTCAACCGTTACGGTTACCTACTTGCTGTCAGCGGCAACGAGGCGCACAATGCTTTGATCTCAACTGATTTGGCGCCGGAGCTTGGGCGCGCGGCGAT
>BQJH01000339.1 GCA_021604605.1 Hyphococcus sp. | reverse complement strand
TGTAAATTTCTGACCATCAGCATCTTCAAAAAACGGGCAATCCGTTGCCCCCAGAATTGCTGGTTCAGCTCCGGTGTCGATTCCCGACATATCCAGATGCGCTCTTTCATTGATCGCCATCAAGGACGCAGCCATGGATACGTCAATGTATTGCCCCTTCCCCGATTTGGCGCGGGCGTTCAAAGCCGCAAGGATAGCGATTGTCGCTTGCAGACCCGCATAAACATCAGCATGCGACAGAGGGTCAGTTTGCCAGGAACTCAAACCCTCAAAATGTCCATTCGTATTCGCTGTAAAGCCTGCTTCAGCCTGCACGGTCGGCGCATATGCCATTCGCCCCTGCCAAGGGCCGGTTTGCCCATACCCGGTTATGGACGCATAAATGATGCCTGGGTTTACTTCCGAGATGTCTTCATATCCCAGCCCGAAATATGACAGGGAATGCGCTCGAAAGTTCTCCACTATTATGTCCGCGTCCTCACACAAACGCTTGACGAGTTCCGTTGCCCCCGGCTGGTTCAAGTCAATGGACAGATTTCGCTTACCTGCATTTTGTTGCGCAAAGTAGCCTGAGGTCTCCCCATTGGAAGGCGGTGAAAACCGCGTAACATCTGGTCGTGGAGGTTCAATCTTGGTGACGCTTGCTCCCAAATCCATAAGCGTTCGAGCGCAAAGCGGGCCTGCCAGCACTCGCGAAAAATCTATGACCTTAATTCCTGAAAGCGGACCACTCATCCTAACGCCCCTCGAACTTTGCCATGCCGGGGCCGTTTTTCATGAATGACGCCAAACCTGTTTTCAAATCCTCAGACGCCCAAATGGGTTTCTGGATTCCCGCCATTGCTTCATCAGCAGCGCTAACACCGTCATTTGCAGCAATAAATGCGAGCTGTTTGGTCGCCGCGTAAGATACCGTTGGACCACTCGCAAATTCACGCGCAACTGTTTCAGTGACCGCTTCCAGACGGTCATCATCAACGACGAGATTGATGAGCCCCCAGCGTTCCAGAGTTGCAGCATCATACCGACGGGCAAGCATGGACATTTCTTTTGCGCGGGCCATGCCAACACGTTGAACCTGGCGTTGAACACCTCCCATGATTGGCTGGAGCCCGAGTGTCGCTTCCACAGAGCCGAGTTTCGCAGACTGAGCGGCAATGATGTAATCGCACGCCAGCGCTAGCTCCAACCCTCCCCCCAAACACACACCATGAACGCTTGCGATAATTGGAATTGGCAGCTGTTCCATTCGATGAAGGAATTTTGTCACGTAAGATTTTTCATAAGCCTCGTCGGTCGACTTAGATGGGCTTTGGGATCCCCTGTCAGCACGCTGCTGAAACTGATCCAAATCAGCACCGGCTGAAAAATGACGAATACCGCTCCTGATAACTATCGCGCGCGCGTTCTCTGTGTTTGCACGTTCCAGCAATTTGGAAATCGCGCTCAAAAGCTTCACCCCAATCAAGTTGTAAGGTCGGTATCGCATCGAGAGCGTTGCAACACCGTCCTTGAGTTCGTAGTGAATTAGCTCGTCTTGATCGGCATCCTTATCGGATTGACGCGAAGCTGATGGCGCTTTCGCCATGACGGTTCTCCGTAATTCTTGAATCGGTTGGGTTCTTGTCGGCGAGTTTGCCGCGAGCAGGCTCAAACGCTGGCAGGACTATCCTGCTGGAAGCGCCGGGTCTCGTAGGCTGTAAGATTCAACTCAACCAATGTGACGTTAGGGTCGTGAACACCGCGACTGTCTCGAGGATAGGCGCATCGCCGGGTTGGGAAAGCCAATCCCCCAACTTGCACATAGTCGTACATGTAGTGTGCGACCCCTATGGAGCTATCGACGATCTCCACGTGGTAGTCCATGCGCTGAAGAAGGCCTGCCTCATCGAAGTAGTAGACCTGTTCTTCGCAGTGGCTATGCATCGTCTTTGGAAACTTGACGTGAAGCCTGGACCACATTTGGCCATCCTCCGACCAAGGATTGCCATCCCAAACCTCGACACCAGGCAACGTAAACAAAAATGGAGCTGCCAGATATTGCCATATGGCATAGCCACCAAAGTAGATGACATCTAAATCGTCCCAGGGTTGCTCGCGAGGACGGCCCCTAAAATCATCGCGCGGATGAGTGCGCTCGGAGATCAGCTCATCCCCCTTGAGGATAGAAACCTTGTCGGGACGATAGAGGCCGCGTTGACCAGGGCCCGGGCATGGCGAGTATGCAGTCCGGGGTGTGTGACACTCAATCTCTACACGGACATCCCTGAAGACGTCCGGTTGCTTCCTGAGCGTAAACAACATGCCATGGATTGACGCCTTGCAAGCGATGCTCTCCGTCGCCTCCCAGGCCGCCATCCCCCCATGGGCCTCGCATATACGTTGAACTGTTTCTGACATGTTTCCTTCTCTTTCGAGCTGGCACCCGCGCCTCGCTAGGTGTCTTGTATTTTTCTTGTAACGTGTATATACACATATTATTCCCTGTCAACGCCGAAACGAGCGTCGCAGAAGTCAATTGTCTTGATGAAGGGGCGGCGCGACCCGACGCTGATTATTCACGACGCCTTGGATTCTGAGGTTAGCTTCGAGCACTCAAAGGTGCTGAGTGACCTAAACGACGACACGAGCCTGATCAAAACCAGCGGTCCCGGGCATCGTAGGATTTTGAATGATGACCACGTAGTTGCACAAACGGTCAGCTTCGTCCGAGGCTAAAGGAATCTGGAACCGTGAATTCCAGATGGCGCAATTATCACCCATGAGACATCGATCTTTGAAGCCGACATTGTGCCCTGGGTTCAGCCTTGGGCGCGCGATTACGCCAAAACCCCAATGGGCCCGCCGCAAACGCAGCCATCAGCAATACCTGTTCCGGCATTTGCATTTTGTTGTTCTGGGGAGGCCATCGAAACCGCGTGCACGTGCACAGCGGTCAGTCAGCGGCGAGTATCAGTCGTTTCTTGCGCAGAAGGACAGTGAGTCTTCAGTGTAAGTTGCGGTGCAAAAACCCGGCGTTGCCGTTTCGCATATTCAAAAGTTCCGCATGCCCGGCTCAATCTCTCATAGGAATGGCATAAGTTCCCATGACCTAGCCCATGAACTAGCGAGCAGTAAATCCAGCTAATACAGAGACTTACGACGCCTGTATTCTGAATTAATGGTGCGGTCGAGAAGACTCGAACTTCCACGGGTT
>BQJH01000338.1 GCA_021604605.1 Hyphococcus sp. | reverse complement strand
TTGATGGCGAGGTTGAAACGCCCCTCGACTTGTCGATTGATGATCTGCGAAATGAGTTTGAGCCCACAACCCTCCGTCTACAGATCGAATGCGGCGGCAATGGGCGGCGCTTTATGACACCGCCCGCACGCGGCAATCAGTGGTCATTCGGCGCCATCAGTTGCGCGGAATGGACCGGCGTTAAATTGCGCGATGTGTTGACTCGTGCGGGGCTAAAACCAAGCGCTGTCTATACCGGCCATTACAGCGCCGATCAGCACCTTTCGGGCGACCCGGAAAAAGACGCGATCTCCAGAGGCGTGCCGATTGAGAAAGCCATGGACCCGCACACGCTGATCGCCTTTGCGGTCAATGGCGGCGACATCCCTCTCTTAAACGGTCACCCTCTCCGTCTTGTGGCGCCCGGTTGGCCGGGGTCCTGTTCGCAAAAATGGCTAAACCGTATCTGGGTGCGCGACCGCATCCATGATGGAACAAAAATGGGCGGACAATCTTACCGCGTTCCGGCCTATCCTGTCGCGCCCGGAACAGAAGTGCCGGACGCCGACATGGAGATCATCCAATCGATGCCGGTAAAATCGCTCATCACCAGCCCGCAGACAGGTCACCGCGTCACGGCGCGCGAGACGTTTGAAGTGCGCGGCCACGCATGGGCTGGCGATCAGTCGATTGCGGCGATGGACATCTCCATTGATTTTGGCGCCACATGGACGCCCGCCCGCCTTGACCCGCCAGTAAACCGCTACGCATGGCAGCGTTGGCGACGGGATATCAGCCTGCCGGAAGCGGGCTATTTTGAAATCTGGGCGCGCGCCACAGACTCCAATGGCAAAATGCAACCGCCGGTGCAACCGGGATGGAACCCGCGCGGCTACCTCAACAATCTGCAACATCGTATTGCGGTTTTTGCCCAATGATCGCGCAAGGATTTTGGAAAACAGTCCTGATACCCGGCGGCATGATCCTTGTTGCAGTTTTTCTGACCAATCTTTTCTCAACCGGTAATCAACCGACAGGGCAACCGGCAAAACATACGCCGCCGAGCGAAGCGCATGTAACAGAGGCAAACGACGCCACGATCCAGATCAATTATGCGCCCGCCTATTCGGCGCTCGATCCGTTACTGAGCATTGATACAAACACAAACCCATCCCAGTTTGATCCGCAGGATGATTATTGGGGACTGCCCCGATCAAAAGGCTCTGAGGAAACTGCCGCCTACTGTACGGCTTGTCACTCTCTGCGCATCGTCATGCAACAACGCCAATCCCGTGACGGCTGGGATTATCTTTTAACATGGATGACCGAAAAACAGGGCATGGCGGAACCATTCCCCGAAGACCGTGAAATTTTGCTGGATTATTTAACAAGAGAGTTTGGCGTGGATGGTTAGGAATTAGATCCTTCATGTTTCTCGGTTTGAAGACAACCGTCTGTTTGTCGCCAAAAGCAGTCGTTCAATATAATTGAGATTGAACGAAACAATGTTGCAGTCTTGCAAACGCACGAAAAACACTGAGGGCAGAAAAGATGAGATTCCTTGCTAGTAATATTTCCGAAAACGCGGAGCTGCTCATTGAAGGCACAAGAATCGAATTCAATCGCTTGAGCAACCTCATATCACAAAGCGTCAGCAATCCCCTCATACTGGAAGGTGAACTTACAGCCAGCAAATTTTATCCCGTCACTCTTAGGCTTTTTTCGCTAATGCCTGAAAAAAGCACTGATGGAAAATTCGCAATTTCAGTCGACCAAGAGAGCTTGGTGATGTCTGGTGATAAGCAAGCTTTTCTGAGGCTGTCGAAATTTTTTCATGGCAATTGGGGAAACGACCCTACAAAAAAATATCACATACATTTGGATTACTTCGAAGGTGTGCTGGAAGATTGGCTTCTACCAACCAAGCACTCGCTTGTAATCTGTGCCAATCCTGAAACCTGATCATTGAAAGCAGTTATTACCGCAATCAGTACAGCCGCTGAGCAATGCGAAACGGGTTAAGCTTCGACATTGGCCATAAACCCGCCCTACTTCCGCGCTTCGGCTTCTTCGAGTTCTTTTTTGAGTTGCTCTAGTTCTTCCAGCGTTAAGTCGCCGTCTTCACGGATGGTCCATGTCGGCTCAACCGATGGCGGGCCGATATCCGGCTGGCCGAACGCATCGCTTAGATTATCGGCGCCCTCCGCGATGCCGCGCCCATCGCCAACGCTGCGGCGGAAATCCGTCAGATCTTCAAAGCGACGCTGATCTTCAAGGCGGCGCGCGGCGGCGGGGCCGAGCACTTTATCAAGTTCAGGCCCGGTCTGGCCGCGTTGACGGGCGCCGCGCAAGAGTTCCGTCGCGCGGGACCAATTTTCTCCGCTGTCGCCGGGCTGCCAGCCGGAGCGCAACTCGCGACGGCCTGCACATTCTGCGGCCTTGTCTTCATTGGTGAATTCTTCCGGGCAGAAGATCGCCACTACTCCCGATGAAGATGGGCTGACCGGCGTATCGCCCAAAGGCAGTTGAACTTGTGGCGCGATGAAACTGCGAGACCCGAATGACGGTTCCTGATCGAAGATATCATCATTGGCGACGACGTCTTCTTCCTCTTCTGTTTCGTCTTCGGCGAGCAGCTCTTCATCCAACTGTTCATCGGGAAGTTGGTCATCTGTTGGCGCGTTGTCATCGCCTGTTGCATCCTCGCCATCAGCGTCTTCCTCGCCGAGTAGTTCATCAAGGCCCGCCTCGCGCGTTTCTTCCGGCTCAACGCTAATCAATGGTTCCGGGTCGTCTTCAACAGGCGTTTGTTCAACGACCTCCTCTGCTGGCGCGGGCGTATTCTCATCATCCTGCGCCGTAATAATCGGATCAGGAATAAACGGTTCTGGCTCTTCCGATGGCGGAGCGAATTGCGGCTCATTAAGATTGAGGTCTAGTTCTGGTTCCTCGATGATCTCCGGCTCAGGCTCTGGCTCGATAATTTCGGGCTCTGGTTCGGGTTCGGGTTCCGGCTCGGGCTCTGGTTCCGGTTCTTCTACGACGACCGGCACTGGTTCTGGCTCGAGTTCCGGATCGCGCAATTCGGGCAATTCAAACGGCGCCAGTTCAACCAGGGTCACATTGATCGTGTCGCCGAATGTTTCAGGAACCCAGATGCGGAAACGGGCAAATGTCGACATCAGGGTCAAAACAATCAGATTGATCGCCAGCGCCAC
>BQJH01000337.1 GCA_021604605.1 Hyphococcus sp. | reverse complement strand
CAAGAAAGAGCTGGAAAAAGCCGGCGTGATTTTCATGTCGATTTCAGAGGCCGTGCGCGAGCACCCGGAACTGGTGAAGAAATATCTCGGCACGGTGGTGCCGACATCGGACAATTATTTTGCGACCTTGAACTCTGCGGTCTTTTCCGACGGCACGTTTGTTTATGTGCCGGAGGGCGTCCGCTGCCCGATGGAGTTGTCGACTTACTTCCGCATTAACGAAGCCAATACCGGCCAGTTCGAGCGTACGCTGATCGTTGCGGCGCCGGGCTCTTACGTTTCCTATCTGGAGGGATGCACCGCGCCCATGCGCGACGAAAACCAGCTCCATGCGGCGGTGGTCGAACTCGTCGCGGAAGACAACGCCGAGATTAAGTATTCGACGGTGCAGAACTGGTATCCCGGCGACAAGGACGGCAAGGGCGGCATCTACAATTTCGTCACCAAACGCGCCGACTGCCGCGGCGTGAACTCGAAAGTTTCATGGACGCAGGTTGAGACCGGCTCCGCGGTGACGTGGAAATACCCGTCCTGCATCCTCAAAGGCGACAATTCCCAAGGCGAGTTTTATTCGATCGCTATCACCAATAATCACCAGCAGGCCGACACCGGCACCAAGATGATTCACCTCGGCAAGAACACCAAGTCGCGGATCATCGCCAAGGGCATTTCCGCCGGCAAGTCGAACTCGACCTATCGCGGGCTCGTTTCCATTCACCGAAAAGCCGAGGGCGCGCGCAACTTCACCCAATGCGACTCGCTGCTGATCGGCAATAATTGCGGCGCCCATACAGTGCCTTATGTGGAGAGCAAAAATCCGCGCGCGATCCTTGAGCATGAAGCAACGACTTCGCGGCTTTCGGAGGATCAACTGTTTTACTGCCAGCAGCGCGGACTGTCGGAAGAGGAATCCGTCGCGCTCCTCGTCAACGGCTTCTGCAAGGAAGTCCTGCAGGAACTGCCCATGGAATTCGCCGTCGAAGCGCAGAAGCTTGTGAGCGTTTCTCTAGAAGGGAGCGTGGGGTGATTGCGCTTGGGGAATGGGTAAAGATTAGCTTAGCAAGCACGGTGATTGCCACTGGCGTTGGCGGTCTTTTTACATCGTGTACGAACAGCCATATTGCGGATCTTGAGAATAGGATAAACGAAATTAACGTAGCGTCTGTTTACGTTGATCTTGCCACTGATCAAGACAAGCCGGCGCATTATCGCTCTTCTGCGCTTACAGCGTTACTGGCTACCGAGGTTGTTAAACCTGAAATCGTTTTTCAGATGGCGTATAAAAATCAGAGTGACGTCGATGATTTTGTTATGCGCGATTTGTATTATCAGTACGCGAAATTAGATGTTGAGAATCTAACTATTCCGATTGGAAATGTGTCTAAAAAATATTTGGATGCGAAAGACCCATCAACCATCGTTGTCGATGGGTGGGCGGCTGATGCGGACAAAATCACTGTACTTCAGCTAATAATTGACGGTGAAATTAAGTGTAATTTAGTGCGGTCAGACGTTGAGCCTGAAACCGACCTAATCACTAGCGATTGCGGTGAATATGGCTTTGATGACAGACATCAACACTATTTGGAATATATGCCAGAGAAGAAGATTCGAAATAGGAAAAAAATTGGCTTCGAAATGCGGGCGATTTTAGGATCGGAAGCGAGTGCTTCTTTGCGACAGGTTGGTTGCACGCAAATTCGTGTTCAAGCAAGAAACTCAAAAGGCCAATATTCTGAAATACTAAACTCATCGGTTCAATTGTATGGCGATAAGTTTGCCGTAATGGGTTTTGGCCGCAAGCCCTGTGACGATCTCCTTGCAAGTAAGTCCAGTGAGGCCGTTCAATGACCAACCCCATCCTCAACATAGCGGACGCTGCGCTGGTGGACTTCGCCAGCCCGAAGGAAACCTTCAAGGCGAAGCTCGGGCGCATGGGCCCGGCGCTGGGCGCGCAAAAACTTGGCGCGATGCTGACCATAATCGAGCCGGGCAAGCGCGCGTTTCCGTTCCATCGTCATCACGCCATTGAGGAGATGTTCTTCATCATCGAAGGGGCGGGCGAATATCGCTATGGCGATGATGTTTATCCGATCAAGCCGGGCGATCTGCTGTCGGCGCCGGTCGGCGAAGGCGCGAAGGCTCACCAGATTATCAACACAGGCGACAAGCCTCTAAAGTTTCTCGCCGTCTCGACCATGGACCCGGTCGATATCGTCGAGTATCCCGATGCGCAGAAGTTCCGCGCCTATTCGGCGGGCAAAACCCCGGCGCTGGAGCATGCGCGCTTTCATCAACTGGCGCGCAATGAAAACACCGTTGAGCTTTTTGAGGGCATGGAATGAAGCGCGCCCTCGCCATACTCGCCTTGCTGCTGATTGGCGCGACTGCAAACGCGCAACAGCCGGAGAATCCAATTCCCTCGTCCGGCGGCGCTATCATCATGCACAAAGCGCTGCCTGATCCGCTCGCTGCGGGCTGGGAAGGCGAAAAAGTTTGTGAGCTGCTGCAGGAAACGGACGAGATGCGCGCGCTTCGCTGCACCTTTCCGCCGGGTGTCGGCCATGAGCGCCATTATCACGCGCCGCATTTCGGTTACATCCTTGAGGGAAGTAAAATGCGGATTACCGATGCGGGCGGGTCGCAGACGCGGGACTTGAACGCCGGCGCAAGCTGGTGGTCTGACGGAACCGCATGGCACGAAGTCTTGAATGTCGGCGAGACAACAGGCGTTTACATCATCGTCGAACCAAAATCGGCAACGCAAAAAGGAACGCTTCAATGAGAGCCATATTATTCGCATTTGCGGTGCTGGCGCTTGCTTCCTGCGACGTCAAAACCACAGCGACTGCTGAAAAAGCACGACCTGATTTTAACGCCGCCCTGCAACGCCACCTCGATGCGATCGCTGCGCGCGATCTTGATGGGTTTGTCGCGACGATCACCAACGGCGACGATCTCAATGTGATTTTTCCGAATGGCGCTGTGCTGGAGAACACGAATGCAGTCGTCGCGTTTCATCGCGAATGGTTTTCGGACGACCAGTGGCGGATGGACCCGGCAGTGGTGAAGACCATTGAAGGCGCCGACATGGCGACGGCTCTGTTGAAATACGATTATCGCGACACGCCGGACGGAGCGCCGCGTTCTTCCTGGCTCGTATTGGTTTTCAAACTGGAGAGGGGCGAGTGGCGACTT
>BQJH01000336.1 GCA_021604605.1 Hyphococcus sp. | reverse complement strand
TCCTGCAAATATTTTGCGACATGCTTTTTACCGCTGCCGACCGTGACCCAGTCGCCGCGTTCGTCAGAAATGGCGTCAGCCAGGCGCATGTCCGGCTTCAGGCTGGCGCGCCTTTGGTCGAGGGTGATGAGATCAAGGTTGGCGCCAAGTTTTATCTCGCCAGCATCAGGCGTCAGTTCGCCGATCAGCATATTGACGAGCGTGGTTTTCCCCGCGCCATTGGGGCCAACAATGCCGATGCGTTCGCCCCGGGTAATCTTTGTCGAAAACCCCTCAACTATTTTTTTGTCACCGAAGCTTTTGGAAATATTGTCGGCAATGATAATGTTTTTGCCTGATCGTGTGGTTTCGCTGGCGGTGAATTGAACGGTTCCGGGCGCGCGGCGTTCTTCTTTGTGGGCCTTGCGCAGGGCGTGTAGTTCCCCAAGGCGCCGGACATTTCTTTTGCGCCGCGCGGTCACGCCATAACGCAGCCAATGTTCTTCAGCGACAATTTTTCGACCCAGCTTGTGATGGGCGATTTCTTCTTCTTCCAGCGTTTTATCCCGCCAGGCTTCAAAATGTTTAAAGCCCTGGCTGAGACTGCGCGAGGCGCCGCGATCAACCCAAACTGTTTTTGTCGTGAGGGTTTCTAAAAACCGCCGATCGTGGCTGACGATAACAATCGCTGCTTTCATAGAAGCCAGACGATCTTCGAGAAGCGTAATGGCAGGTAGATCAAGATGGTTTGTTGGCTCATCCAGCAATAAAATATCAGGGTCAGAAACAAGAGCCCCGGCAATGGCCACCCGCCGCGCCTCTCCACCGGAGCACGTTGATAAATCCGTTGTTGGAGAAACCTGCAACGCTTCCATCAAGATGGCGGCGCGGTGCGTATCTCCCTCATGATCGAGCCCGGACAAGACATACTCTTCCGCAGTTGCAGCGGTTGAAAAGTCCGGCTCCTGGGGGAGATAACGAACAGTAATGCCCGGATGAACAAAACGCTCGCCGCTGTCAGGTTGAATCAAACCGGCGGCGATTTTCATCAAGGTAGATTTGCCGGACCCGTTTCGTCCGACCAGCGCAATGCGTGAGCCAGCTTCCACATGCAGGTCGGCGCCGGTGAGCAAAGGATCGCCGCCGAAGGTCAGGGCAATATCGTTGAGAGAGAGTAAGTATCCGGACATGATGATAGGGTTATCTATGCGAACGCCAAGGGCTGCAATGATTTTGCGGCACCTGCGAAAATTTTAAGGAAATTTTACAAGTGTGAAGTCATCCTGAATGAGCGTTTAGAAGTGCGCAGATCAGGGGGAAAGCCCGACTATGCATCCATTAAGGCGCTATTTACGCGAAGTCCAAGAACCCGTGCAGGAATTTGCCGTGCGCGTAGGCGCATCAAGACAAACACTTTACAGAATTATTGGCGGCAAGCAGGCGCCAAAACCAGCCTTGGCGCGCAGGATTGTTGAGGCGACAGGCGGAACAGTCCCCTTGGATGCGCTTTATAAAAGCGGCGCCGTTAACGCGGGCGCTGTCGTGGTCATGCTTTCAGACAAGAATGAAACATTGCTTGAGACGGCCCGGTTGCGCCAAGCGATTGCGATGGTTGTTGATCATATGACGCCGCCTGACAGTCCGGAACCTCCTGAAGACGCATCCAGTATTGCCGCCGAAGCGGTCGCCAATACGTATTCGGCCTTGTCAAAAGTTACGACGCGTCAGGGTCCTGATCGGTTGCGCCAAGCTCTGCGGCCAGTGCTCGAAGAAATTCTGCAAGAGTTCGGGGCGTCCCCGCCATCTGCGTCGGCGCTTGACCGGGGGACAGAGCTTGCAGCGCAGATTTATTATCAGACGTGGCGTCCGGCGCAGAAACGTTGATAGACGAGCTGACAGACGAATTGGCAGGCGCAAGACTATCGCCGCGCATCTCATAGGCGCGCCGTTTAGCAATCCGCCACATCATCTTGCCGATGCGTGCTGCATATATGTCTTCTTCAGAGGACAATCCGTTTCCTTTTATTTCGCCGCATAAATTTCGCCCATAGGGCGAAATTAATACTGGCGTATGTATCGATACACGCTAGAGTTGCGTTGATGTATGAGTACCCCATTTTAACATAAGAGGATACCCATGAAAAAAGACCTCCGTAAAGAACAACTCGTCCTGTTGCGTATCGAGAAGCAAATTGCGGGCCTAGCGGCGACCTTGGCGGTTGGCGCCGCCGCCGCCAAGGCGGCTGATGGCAAGCTTCATGCAACTCAAGCCCAAACGGCGCATGCCGATATGCAGGCTGCGTTGGTTAATTTGGCCGAAGTAACAGGCCAGGCCCATGAAGCTTTAAATGCTCAGGCGACGGAGCTTGGGTTTAAAGTCCTACAGGCCGTCGGGGGCGGTGGACTGCCTAAGAAGGATCCACCTGCAGTTGTCGCATCGATACTTGGGATTGGATAATACTGCTTTTTTATGGTGGGCTCGTAACTGGTACAGTTATCATTGCTCACCACTCACGGTCGTCGCAGCTTGCGGCGGCCGCTCGACTGATCGCCATTGTCTGGTTCTTTTCATTGCAATTATGGCTGGTGCTTGACGGGGACGCGCGCACATACGGGTTTATGGCGCTTGATCTCGTCTTGGCTGTTGCGTTTTTTCAATTGTCGCGCGGGCACTGGTTTCCCGTACCGCTGTTTTTTCTCAACGCTGTATTTGTCTTGTATCACTTATACAGTCTTGTTGCTGATGTTGATTTGTTCTGGGCGCAGATATTGTTAAATCGCGCTCTCGAAATTGAACTTGCTTATATTGTCGCGTGTTCTGCGTACAGGATTTATTGTCTTCGCACTTATCGTTCGCAAATCTGAATTCTGAGATGATATAGAAAACGTCCGCATCATGAATGATTGGATTTTGCTATAGAGTGTCAGGCGGGTATTCCATCCCTCACCGCCCGACTATTTCGGCGCGCAGGACTAGAGAATAAAAACTCAACCCCACCACCCCGACTTTCGTCGGGGAGAGCGGAGTCAGGATCAGGAGTTCAATCCCACCACCCGATCTTTCCGGCGAAAGCCGGAATCCAGGGATGGCGCTTTCCAACACTAGCCTACCGGCGACGGATGGCGCAGCCTTTTTCAAGGGGCCTCAAATACCAGTCTGATCTATAACATTTCTGGACCCCGACTTATAGCCTGCGCGCCTTCGCGCGCGGGCGTCGGGGAGAGCGGAGTCAGG
>BQJH01000335.1 GCA_021604605.1 Hyphococcus sp. | reverse complement strand
CCTTTGCATCCGCCCAGACATACCAGTTTGCTTTGTCGTTCTTTGTGTCCTTGCGGCTTTCAGCAAACCATGAGTGCTGATCAGACGTGTGGGAATAAACCTGATCAATAATGACTTTTAGTCCGCGTTCGTGAGCCGCTTGTAAAAGCTGGTCAAAATCCTCAAGCGTGCCGAAAATCGGATCAACATCGCGGTAGTCGCTGACGTCGTAGCCGAAATCACGCATTGGCGAGGTAAAGAAAGGCGACAGCCAGATACTATCGACGCCAAGGGAGGCAATATAGTCGAGTTTCTTGATAACGCCCGGCAAATCACCTACACCGTCGCCATTCGTGTCATAAAAGCTGCGCGGATAAATCTGATAAATGACTGCGCCGCGCCACCACTCATTCATGTTTCTAAACCTTCTATAATCGCGTGTTTTGGCTTGGCGCTTCAAATAAGAGACCGATAATAATCTTGAACCAGTAGACACCAATGCTACGCTCACTGATAGTGAACAATGAGTCGCGAAAACTTGAGAGAGAGACCATGAAAACCAGAGCCGCTATTGCCGTTGCACCGAACCAGCCGCTTGTTATTGAAGAGATTGATCTGGAAGGACCGAAGGCCGGTGAAGTTTTGGTCGAGATCAAGGCGACCGGTATTTGCCATACGGATGCGTATACACTGGAGGGTAAGGACTCTGAAGGCATATTCCCCTCTGTGCTGGGGCATGAAGGAGCGGGGATTGTCCGTGAAGTTGGTCCGGGGGTTACGTCCGTTGCGCCCGGCGATCATGTGATCCCCCTTTACACGGCGGAATGCCGCCAGTGCAAAACCTGTCTCTCTCGAAAATCTAATCTGTGTACGTCCGTGCGCGCAACACAAGGCAAAGGCGTCATGCCGGACGGCACCAGCCGGTTCAGCCGCAAGGGCGAAACGCTCTATCATTATATGGGCTGTTCCACATTCTCGAACTTTACTGTCCTCTCCGAATTTTCCGTCGCAAAAATCCGCAAAGACGCGCCGTTTGATAAAGCGTGCTACATTGGCTGCGGCGTCACCACCGGGGTTGGCGCTGTTGTCTGGACGGCGGGTGTGGAACCGGGCGCCACCGTCGCTGTATTCGGTCTCGGCGGTATTGGCCTCAATGTTATCCAGGGGGCGAGATTAGTTGGCGCCGATAAAATTATCGGCGTGGATATAAACCCGGCGCGCAAAGAGATTGCGACAAAATTCGGGATGACCGATTTCGTCAATCCGACAGAGATCGGCGCTGGTAGTGTCGTTGATAAAATTATTGAGCTCACCGGCGGTGGCGCGGATTATTCTTTTGATTGCACAGGCAATACAGATGTGATGCGTCAGGCGCTGGAATGTTGTCATCGGGGTTGGGGCGAATCCATCATTGTCGGTGTCGCAGAAGCCGGCAAGGAAATTTCAACGCGGCCGTTCCAACTGGTGACGGGCCGGGTCTGGAAAGGCACAGCCTTTGGCGGCGCGCGCGGGCGCACCGATACGCCCAAAGTCGTCGACTGGTATATGGATGACAAAATCAATATTGATGACCTCATCACCCACACCATGCCGCTCGACGATATCAACAAGGCGTTTGATCTGATGCATAAGGGCGAGAGTATTCGGTCCGTGGTGGTTTATTAAAAAGGTAATGCTTAGTGCCCGGAAGCCTTGGGATATGGCTTGTCGTGTTCACCGAACGTTAGGTTTTTTGGAATCACCAGCGTCATTTAAGGATTGGGATGTGTACTGGCTTTCTGGTGTTGTCTCTATGCGCGCCGTAGGCCATGTCCTCCAGAAAGTTGACTCAAGAGTCAGCAATTTACACAAATCTATCATCGATAATTTTTGGGCTTGTACAAAAAAGCAAAAACCAGCAATTTTTTGGGAGTTCATTGATAACGAACGAAATATGCTAATTAAAGAGGGAAAAGTTGGGGCTGCCTTTCAAAAGCACACGTATAGTAAGTTTCTGGTTGACTACAATCGATCTTATGAAGACCTTGTGCAGCAGAACGGGGAATTCGTGGGGCTAGAATGGGAGGGGGATGATGCTCTGCGCTTGTATGAGATTGCTTTAGTTTGGTGGCATGAAAAGTTGTGCCTAATGGAGGGCGCGATTGACCTGCAAATTTCTAAACCATTTGAAGCTGATAATACGATTCAAAATAAACTATTGGATCAATCAAATTATGTTGCCTCTTGCCCCAAAACCTCCCGCCTTTAATGAGATAAGTGCTAATGAAAATTCTTTCACAAGCAAGATCCTTCAGCGGGACGCAAGCCGTCTACGCCCATACCAGCGACACATGCCAGTGCGAGATGCAATTTGCCGTGTTTACGCCGTCGGAAAGGAAACATGGGAAAGGTCCGTTTCCAGTTCTTTATTGGCTTTCCGGCCTGACCTGCACAGAAGAAAACTTTATTGCTAAAGCGGGCGCGCAACGCGTCGCTGCCGAGCTTGGGCTGATCGTTGTAGCGTCGGATACATCTCCGCGTGGGGAGGGCGTGCCTGATGATCCTGACGGCGCGTATGATTTTGGGTTAGGCGCGGGGTTTTATTTGAATGCGACGGAAGAACCCTGGGCCGCAAATTACAACATGGGTGACTACATCACCGAAGAATTGCCTGCGCTGATTGAAAAGGAATTTTCAGTTGACCCAACCCGAGCAGGAATTTTCGGTCATTCGATGGGCGGTCATGGCGCCCTGACGATCCATTTAAAAAACCAGAAGAAGTTTAAATCATGTTCGGCCTTTGCGCCGATCGTTGCACCGTCTTCTGTCCCGTGGGGGCGGAAAGCATTTTCCCATTATCTCGGGTCAGACGAGCGGCGCTGGGCGCCATATGATGCGGTCGCACTCCTCAATGATCATGGGACGAGCGACGCGCATATTTTGATTGATCAGGGAACGGCGGACAATTTCCTGCAAGAACAGCTAAAGCCAGAACTTTTCAAAGCGGCAGCGGATGAGGCGGGCCAGGCGTTGACGCTCAGAATGCAGGATGGCTACGATCATTCCTATTATTTCATCTCGACATTCATGGAAGATCATTTGCGCTGGCACGCAAAGCAGTTAGCGCTTTAACGCTGGTCAAACATGCTGGTCAACCAGTACCGGATTGCCGTCGGGGTCCAGGACCGTAAAACTTGCCGGGCCGGTTGTGGTTTCATCGGCCTCGGCTTCAAACTTTACGCCATCGGCTTTCAGTTTTTTCTGTATG